>DASTDQ010000583.1:0-5490 GCA_035710305.1 Vicinamibacterales bacterium
GCCCGCCGGCAGAGGCGCATCGTCTCGAGTGGAGCCTCGGTCGCCGAACGCATCGCGGCGTCGAGCGCGTGCCGCCGTGCGGCCGCCTGAGTCTCATCGGCCTTCGGCAGCCGCAGGGCGCTCATCACGGAGGCGTACGCATCGGCGTCGCGGTCAACAAGATCAGTCAACTGCTGGCGAAGGGGCTGAAGCCGTTCGGCTGCGTCCGCGAGCAGGTCAGCCCCTGTGTCGCCGCTTCGCCTCTTCAGGCCGGCGACCATGATTAGCAGGGCCACGCCGACGGCACCGGCCAGGGCGGCCGCTGACCCTCCTCCCGGGACCGGCGCGCTCGACGCAAAGGCGTCGAGCACGTCGTCGAGCGTGCGGCCGGACAGCGCTCGCTTGGACGAGGGTCGCTCGGGTGTCATCCGGCCACGACCTTGCCGCGTTTGACGACGGTCCGTACCGCGGACGCACCGACTCGAAGCAGCTCGGTCAAGCCGCCTCGGACGACGACCGCGTCCATCAACTTGCCAACCTCAAGGCTGCCGACCCGATCGGACCTGTCCAGCGACCACGCGGCGTTGAGCGTCGCCGCCACCAGCGATTCCTCGAGCGTCATGTTCATCGCGAAACAGGCCAGCGCCATCGCAAACGGCATCGACGGCGAGTAGCCGCCGCCGGGATTGACGTCGGTCCCGAGCGCCACCGGCACACCGGCGTCGATCAACATCCTGGCCGGCGCGAAGCGGCCCAGCTTGAGATAGAAGGCGGCCGCCGGCAGCAGCACCGCGCCGACATCGGCGGACGCGAGTGCCTCGGCACCGGCGCGGTCGCAGTGGACCAGGTGATCGGCCGATCGCGCGCCGACGCGCGCGGCGACCAGACTGCCTCCGCTCGGTCCAAGCTCCTCGGCGTGGATGCGTGCGCCCAGGCCCGCACGCCTGCCCGCCTCCAGTATCGCGTGCGCCTCTTCGGGGGTGAACACGCCGTCCTCGCAGAAGACGTCGCACCATGCCGCCAGCCGTTCGGCGGCGACTCGCGGGATCATCTCATCGACGACGAGCGACACGTAAGCCGCGCGGGCACGTTCGAACTCTCGCGGGATCTCGTGCGCGCCAAGGAAGGTCGCCACGAGGTCCATCGCGTGCATCGAGTCGAGCGTCCGGATCGCGCGCAGCTGTTCCAGCTCCGATTCCGTCGTGAGGCCGTACCCGCTCTTGACCTCGCACGTCGTCGTACCGTTGGCGAGCATTTCGTCGAGGCGCGGCAACGCCGCCGCCACGAGGGCGTCCGGCGAGGCCTCGCGCGTGGCGGCGACCGTGCGCAGAATTCCGCCGCCTGCCGACGCGATCTGGGCGTAGGTGGCGCCCGCGAGGCGATCGCGAAGCTCCGATCGGCGATCGCCGGCGAAGACGACGTGCGTGTGAGGATCGACGAAGCCAGGAACGACGGCGCAACCCGAGGCATCGACGCGCACCGCTCCTGGCGCGGCCTCGATGTGGCCCACGACGCTGGAAGAAGGGCCGACGTAGACGATGAGCCCGTCTTTCGAGGCGATCGTCCCATCGGCAACAGCCGTGATCTCGAGCTGGGCGGTGCCGCGGCGCGGTGCCGGACCGGCGCAGGTGGCGATCACGCTCGCGTGTTCGATCAGGAAGTCGGCGGAAATCACGCTCGGGCCCGGGCGCTCAGGTTGTGGACCATCAAGTCGGCCTCCACGACGGACAGGCCCACGACGTGCACTCTCTTTCTGCGCGACCGCTGGCCGGAGACGATCGTGACCGCGGCCCTGGACACGCCGAACGCGTTCGCGATCACAGCGGTCAGTTCCTTGTTGGCGGCTCCATCGACGGGCGCAGAGTGGAGCCGGACCAGCAGCGCGCCCGCCCGTACGCCATCGAGACCTGCCTTCTTCGCTCGTGGAATGACGTGCACGTCCATGGCAACTCCCTGTGGCGTTGGGCAGATCATGACGTGTGGTGACACGAGGTGTGCATTCTAGCGGACGGTAGAAGGACCCTGCCGCGTCCAGGGTGGCCCAGTGGAAGTCTTTACGTGCCAGTTAGATAGCGGTGGCAAGATCTGAGCTGTTGCGCCCGGGGTAGCCAGATCCATATAATTCGAGGTGCTATAGCAACTGGGGCCCCAGGGGGGTACCCGTCACTGGAAGGAGTCTTCAATGACGTGGACCAAACCCGAATTCACGGTTGTGGCCGTGACTTTGGAAGTTACCGCGTACGCCGGGAAGAAGTAGATCCCAAATAGGCGGGGCTCGTGAGGGCCCCGCCTATTCTTTTGCGTGCACGTCGTTCTGCTCGGCACCGCCGCTGGCGGAGGATTCCCCCAGTGGAATTGTTGGTGTCGGTGCTGCCGGGTTGCACGCGCCGATCCCTCCCTCGCGAAGCCCCGCACACAGTCGTCCGCCGCGGTGAGCCTCGACGGTCGGCGATGGTTCCTGCTCAACGCGTCCCCTGACATTCGCGACCAACTGCGCTGGATAGCCGCATCCGACGTTCCTGTAACTGCGCGTCACGTGCCGGTCGAAGGGATCCTCTTCACCGACGCCGAGATCGATCACACGCTGGGCCTCGTGCTGCTCCGGGAAGCGGGATGCCTTCGCGTCCACGCGACTCCGGCGGTCGCCTCGATTCTCGAACACGATTCCCGGCTGCTCTCGACCACCCGCGCGTTCAGCGACGTGCCGGTCACGGCGCTATCCTTGAACGAGCGCGTCAACGTGGCCTACCGTGACGGTTCTGCGAGCGGTCTGTCGGTGGAGGCGTTTGCCGTCCCGGCCGGCCCTCCGCGATTTGCCTCGCGGGAAGAGGAGGGGCACACCGTCGGCCTCATGCTCCGCGATGAAACGGGCGGGGCGGCCTGTGCGTTCGTGCCGGGGTGCGGCGGCCTCGACGCCGCGCTTCTCGATCGGCTGGCGGAGGCTGACGGCCTGCTGTTCGACGGGACGTTCTGGTCCGACGACGAGCTGATTGCGCTCGGGATCGGGGCACGCACGGCTCGCGAGATCGATCACCTTCCGATCGGAGGGGCGGGAGGGAGCCTCGAGTCGCTCGCATCGCTTCCGTGCCGGCACCGCGTGTACACGCACATCAACAACACGAACCCGATTCTGCTCGAGCAGTCGCCCGAGCGCGCGAGCGTCACGCGCGCAGGAGCGGTCGTCGGCTTCGACGGACTCCGGTTGACGCTGTAAGGTTCATCGATGACCACTCTGCATGCATCGGCGTTGTCGGCGCCGCCGTCGCCCGCGATTCCGCCCCTCGACACTCCGCTCGCGCCCGACGATCTCGCCGGGGCGCTTCGCGCCCTGAGCGGCTCGTACTACGCGAACCATCCCTTCCACGCGCTGATGCACGAGGGGCGGCTCACAGAGCGGCAGCTCCAGGGGTGGGTCGCCAACCGCCTCGCCTACCAGCGCGCGATCCCCCGGAAGGACGCGGCCATCCTGTCCAATTGTCCCGATGCGGACGTACGCCGCATCTGGATGCAGCGGATCGTGGACCACGACGGCACCGAGCCCGGCAGCGGCGGCATCGAGATGTGGATTCGACTCGGCGAAGCGCTCGGCGTTCCACGCGCGGAGATGGAGGATGAACGGCATGTGCTGCCAGGAGTGCGATTCGCCACCGAGGCGTACGTCACCTTCTGCAGGACCAGGCCCTGGATCGACGGCGTCGCCTCCTCGCTCACGGAGCTCTTCGCCCCGGATCTGATGCGGCGGCGCATCGCCGCGTTCCCCCAGCACTACCCGTGGGTGCGGCCCGAGGCGCTCGACTACTTCAAGAGCCGGCTCACGCAGGCCCCCAGGGACAGCGAGCACGGTCTTCGGCTCGTGCTCACGCACTGCACGACGGTCGAGACGCAGCGGCGCGCCTTCGCGGCGCTCGCGATCAAGCTGGAGCTGCTGTGGGCGATGATCGACACGATCCACAACGCGTATCGAGACTAGATTCTGAAATCGACTCGAGTTGATAGGATGAGCCCCTCGTTCACACTTCTCGCTTCTCGCTTCTCGGTTCGTGTTCAGTTTCAGGTTCGTGTTCTGGGTTCGGGGTTCTGGGTTCTGGGTTCGGAGACTTGCCGCAATGGCCGCCCCAGCTCGAACCACGAACAGCCATCATGGAACATCGAACAGCGAACACGAACACCGACATTGAACACGAACCGAGAACAGAGAAGGGAGAAGCGTGAACAACACGCTCCTTGCTCGATGCAAGTAAAGTCAGGGGTAGTGACGTGTCACTGACCGCGTCGTCGATCCCCTCGCTCTGGCGCCTCGCCCGGCTCGATTTCGATCCGGTCCGGCAGAGCCGCGTCCTTCTGTACCCGGAAGGCGTCGTGCTGCTCAACGACACGGGCGCGGCGATCCTGGACCTGTGCGACGGGAAGCGCTCCATCGCGGAGATCGCAGGTGTCCTCGAGCAAAGCTATCATTGCGATGTGACTGCTGACGTCATCGAGTACCTGGCGGCGCTTGTTCAGAGAGAGCTGGTCCGTGTCAACTAGGTACCCCACCACGCTCCTGGCGGAAATCACCCACCGGTGTCCGCTGCATTGCCCCTACTGCTCGAATGCCATCGACATGGTGCAGACGCGCAGCGAGCTGAGCACGGACGACTGGAAGCGCGTGCTCACCGAGAGCCGCGAGCTGGGCGTGCTGCAACTGGGCCTTTCCGGCGGCGAGCCGCTCGTCCGTCCTGACGTCGAGGAGCTGGCGGCCCACGCACGGTCGCTCGGCCTGTACACGACGCTCGTGACGTCCGGCGTCGGCTTCACGCCCGCGCGGGCGGCGCGGCTGCGCGAGGTCGGTCTCGAGCACGTGCAGATCTCCTTTCAGGACTCCGACGAACGCACCGCCGACCGGATTGCCGGCATCGGCGTCGTCCGGCAGAAGCTGGCCGCCGCCTCGCTGGCGCGCGAGCTGGGGTTCGCCTTTTCGATCAACGTCGTCCTGCACCGCGCGAACCTCGATCGGATCGGCGAGATCATCGAGATGGCGGGGAGCCTCGGAGCAGATCGGCTCGAGCTCGCGAACACGCAGTACTACGGGTGGGCGCTCGAGAACCGCCGCGCGCTGATGCCCACGCGCGAACAGGTGGCGGCGGCTGCCGAGGTCGCCGAGAAGGCGTCGCACGCCTACGCGGGGCGGATGCAGATTCTGTACGTGCTGCCGGACTACTTCGAGACGTACCCGAAGCCGTGCTACGCGGGGTGGGGCAATCACTATCTCGTCGTGATGCCGGATGGCCGGACGCTGCCGTGCCACGGGGCGACGCATATCACCACGCTCAGCTTCGACAACGTGCGCGATCGCTCCCTCCGCTGGATCTGGGAGGAGTCGAGCGCCTTCCAGGCGTTCCGCGGCGACGAGTGGATGCAGGAGCCCTGCCGGAGCTGTCCGAGAAAGTCGATCGATTTCGGCGGGTGCCGCTGTCAGGCGTTCGCGCTGACCGGCGATGCCACCGCTACGGATCCTGTCTGCACGCTGAG
>DASTDQ010000584.1:0-6577 GCA_035710305.1 Vicinamibacterales bacterium
CGCGTCTGCGTTTCATCCCTCAACGCCGATCGCTTGAAGGCCGCGCGCGATCTCGTACGCGGCTGTGCCCCCGGAACACGAGTACTGATCGTCGGGTCCACGCGTGCTGCGGCCGATGATCTCGCTCGGGAAGCCGCGGCCGGCGCGCCGGCGACCTTCGGCGTCCAGCGCCTCAGCCTGACCCAGCTCGCCGCGCGAAGCGCCATCGTCACCCTTGCCGTGGACGGACGAACGCCGGGCACGGCGCTCGGAGCGGAAGCCGTGGCGGCCAGGGCGGCCTTCGATGCGACGCGCGAGCGCACCTTGAAGTACTTCGGCCCCGTGGCGTCCACGCCCGGCTTTCCGCGCGCGCTGGCGCGAACGCTGGAGGAGCTCCGTCTTGCCGGCGTTGACGCGGCGGGACTGACGACGCTGCCTCGAGGCGGATCGGATCTCGCCGATCTCCTGCAGCGCGTGGACGCGTGCTTCGAGGGCGCGTCGAGCGCCGATCGCGCCGAGCTGTTTCGCACCGCGACGCTCGCCTGCCGCCAGTCTTCTCCGGCCTCTGTGCTGGTCCTTCTCGATCTCGGGCTCGATCAACCGGCCGAGCGAGCCTTCGTCGAGACGATCGTCGCCGGTGCCGAGACCACGCTCGCCACGATGCCGGCAAGCGATCACGACGGCATCGGCCATCTTCGGTCCATGGGCGGCGTTGTCGAAACGCACCCGGACGACGAAATCAGCGACCTGGCGTGCCTTCGCACGTTCCTGTTCAGCCCAAAGGCGCCTGGCGGCCGGAGCCTCGACGGGTCGCTGAACTTCTTCTCGGCGCCGGGGGAAGGGCGTGAGGCGGTCGAGATTGCGAGAAGGATCCTTCGAGAAGCGCGGGCGGGCGTGCGCTTCGACGAGATGGCGATCCTCGTGCGGTCGCCACAGAACTATGTGGGACTGATCGAGCACGCGTTGCGCCGCGCGATGGTGCCTGCGTGGTTCGGTCGCGGCACCCGCCGGCCGCATCCGGCCGGGCGCGCGTTCCTCGCGCTGCTCGCCTGTCGATCGGAGCAGCTGTCGGCCTCGAGGTTTGCCGAGTACCTGTCGTTTGCCCAGGTCCCGCTGGCCGGCGTCCACCCGCCGCCTGCGTGGGCGGCCTCGCACGACGAAGCGTTCGGACGAGTGCAAGAGCCGGTTGCCCAGGACGACGCGGATGCGGGGGAGGTCACCGACGGAAACGACTCCGAGCCGGTCGTGGCGGGAACGCTGCGCGCGCCGTGGCGATGGGAAGGACTGCTCGTCGATGCGGCGGTGATCGGCCAGGATGCCACCCGATGGAAGCGCCGTCTTGCAGGCAAGTACAGCGAGCTCGAGAGACACGTGCGCGAGGCGAAACGAGAAGACGGTGGAAACCAGGCGCGCGTGGACGGGTTGAGGCAGGTACAGGCGCAGCTCCGTCATCTCGAGGCGTTCGCGCTTCCCGTGATCGAGGAGATGTCAGGGTGGCCCTCGTCGGCGACCTGGGGCGACTGGCTCGATCGCTTCCAGGCGCTCGCGCCGCGGGTCCTGCGTACGCCGTCGCACGTGATGCGCGTGCTGGCCGATCTGAGGCCGATGGGCGAGGTCGGGCCCATCACGCTGGACGAGGCGCGGCGCGTCCTCGCGGACCGGCTGCTGACGCTCGAATCGGAGCCACCCGCGCAACGGTACGGCCGCGTCTTCATCGGCACGCCGCAACAGGCGCGCGGCCGCAGCTTCCGCGTGGTGTTCGTGCCCGGGCTCGCCGAACGGATGTTTCCCCAGAAGCCGCGCGAGGATCCGCTGATGCTCGACACCGTGCGCGAGGCCACGGGAGCGCCGCTGCCCACCCAGCGGCAGCGGCTCGCCTCGGAGCGGCTGCTGCTGCAGCTGGCGGCCGGCGCCGCCTCCGATCGGCTGTATGTCTCGTACCCCCGCATCGAGCTGAGCGAATCGCGCGCGCGCGTGCCGTCGTTCTACGCGCTCGATGTGATGCGCGCGGCCACCGGACAGGTGCCTGAACACGAAGTGCTCGAGCAGCAGGCGCGCACGGCCGGCGACGCGACCCTGGCCTGGCCGGCGCCAACCGATCCCGCCGAGGCCATCGACAACCAGGAACACGACCTGGCCGTCCTGCGCCGCCTGCTCGACGACACCTCGCGAGGGGCCGTCAAGGGACATGCCCACTACCTGCTGAAGCTGAACGAGTGTCTTCGCCGTTCGGTCGTGGATCAATGGGCGCGCGGCGAGCGGCGCTGGTCGCCGAGCGACGGCCTGACGCGGGTCCAGCCGTACACGAAGGCGGCCCTCGCGGCACAGCGACTGTCAGTGCGATCCTATTCGGCCTCCGCGCTGCAGCTCTTCACGGCATGCCCGTACCAGTTCGTGCTCTCGGCGATGTACCGGCTGCGGCCGTTCGAGCCGCCGGAGCCGCTGCAGCGCATGGATCCGATGACGCGCGGCAGCCTGTTTCACGAGATCCAGGCGGCCTTCTTCCACGCGCTCACGTCGCTCGGTGCGCTGCCCGTCACGGCGACAGGTCTCGACGAGGCGCGCGCCGTGCTCGGCGCGATCGTCGAGGAGGTCGGCGCGCGCGCGCACGACGAGCTGGCTCCGGCCGTCGAGCGTGTGTGGGAGGACGAGCTGTCGTCGATCAGGCGGGACCTGCACGCCTGGCTGGATCATCTGGCGCACGACGGCGAGCAGTGGCTGCCGTCCTACTTCGAGTTCGGCTTCGGGAAGGTGCCGGGGGAGCGAGACGCGCACAGCGTCCGCGATGACGTCGTCCTCGACGGCCGATTCCGGCTGCGCGGCGCCGTCGACCTGATCGAAGAGCACATGGCCACGAGGGTGCTTCGCGTCACCGACCACAAGACCGGACGAAAGCCCGAGCGCATCGAGCGGGTCACGATCGGCGGCGGTGCCGTGCTGCAGCCGGTGCTGTACGCGATGGCCGTCGAAGCTGCTCTCGGCCGCGAGGTCAGCCACGGCAGGCTGTTCTACTGCACGGCGGCTGGAAGCTTTCACGAGCACGGGATTCCCCTCGACGACCGCACTCGGGCGGCGGGGCTTGAGGTACTGGAGATCGTCGACCGCGCCATCGAGAGCGGCTTCCTCGCGGCGGCCCCGACCGTGGACGCGTGCGGGCGGTGCGACTTCAGGCCGGTGTGTGGATCGAACGTCGTCCGGCGCGTCGCGCGCAAGCCGCAGGACAAGCTGTTCGACCTGATCGAATTGAGGAGCCGGCCGTGAGCCCCGGTACGCGAGCGCCCGACGAACGGGCACGCCAGCTCATTCACGAAGCGCTCGACGAGACGCTCGTCGTCGAAGCCGCCGCCGGGACGGGCAAGACCACGGAGCTCGTCCAGCGAATCGTCCGCATCCTTGCCGAAGGGCGCGCCGACGTCCGCGAGATCGTCGCCGTCACGTTCACGGAAAAGGCCGCCGGCGAGCTCAAGCTGCGCCTGCGCGAACGGCTCGAGCAGGCCCGCGCATCCGCAGGCGATGTCGCGGGCGCGCGCCTGAACGAGGCCGTTCAGAACCTCGAAGAGGCACACGTCAGCACGATTCACGGCTTCTGCGCCGACCTGCTTCGAGAGCGCCCGGTGGAAGCGCGGGTCGATCCGCTTTTCCGCGTGCTGACGGAGGGTCAGGCCGCGCGGTTGTTCAACGAGGCGTTCGAGGGATGGTTTCAGGGCGTGCTCGCACACCCGCCGGAAGGCGTCCGCCGCTCGCTGCGCCGATCGAGCCGGGGAGCCCGACCGGGCGACGTGGACGAAGACGCGCCGATGGAACGGCTGCGCCGCGCGGGCTTCGATCTGGCCGAGTGGCGCGACTTCCGCGGCGCCTGGACGCGGGAGCCCTTCGATCGGCGAGCGGCCATTCCGCCCGTCATCGACCTCGTTCACGCGCTCGCCGATCTTTCGTCGTCGCCCTCATATGCGGGCGACAACCTGTACGTCGACACCGAGCCCGTCCGCCGGTTGAGCCGAGATCTCCGTCGAACGGTGCTGACCGGCAGCGAAGAGGAGCTCGACGAGCTCGAGTCGCTGCTCGTGGATCTCAGGAAGAACCGGGACGTCAGGCGCGCGCGCAAGGGAACCGGGCCGACGTACCGCAAGGGCGCCACGCGCGCGCAGGTCCTCGATGCCCGCGATCGGCTGCTGCAGGCCCTCGACCAGTTCCAGATCCAGGCGGACGCCGACCTTGCCGCGCTGCTGCACGACGAGCTGATGGCCTGCGTGGACGCGTACGAGCAGCTGAAGCTGCGCGAGGGCGCCCTGGACTTCCTCGACCTGCTGGTTCGCGCGCGAGACCTCGTGAAGAACGACGACGCGGCCCGGCAGCACTTCCAGCAGCGATTCCGGCGGATCTTCGTGGACGAGTTCCAGGACACCGACCCGCTGCAGGCGGAGCTGCTCCTGCTGCTCGCCTCGCGTGATCCGCAGGAGACGAGCTGGGAGCGGGTGGACCCCGTACCCGGCAAGCTCTTCATCGTCGGCGATCCGAAGCAGTCGATCTATCGCTTCCGGCGCGCCGACGTGGACGTGTACCGGCGGGTGTGCGAGATGCTCATCGCGCGCGGCGCGACGCCCGTCGAGCTGCGGCGGAGCTTCAGGAGCGTCCCGAACATCCAGCGCGCCGTGAACGCCGCATTCGATCCGCTGATGGACGGAGACGTCGAGACGCGGCAGGCGAAGTACGTGCCGCTCGAGCCGGACCGGAAGGATCACGCCGGCCAGCCCTCGCTCGTCGTGCTGCCGGTGCCCGAACCGTACGGGCAGCGCTTCATCGCGGCGCGGGAGATCGAACAATCGCTGCCCGACGCCGTCGGCGCCTTCGTCCACTGGCTCGTGACGGAGAGCGGATGGACGGTCACCGAACGATACGGGCGCAGGGGACGGGTGCCGCTCGAGGCGCGCCACGTCTGCATCCTGTTCCGGCGGTTCCTCAGCTACGGGGAGGACGTCACCCGGCCGTACGTCGAGGCGCTCGAGGCGCGCGGCGTGAAGCACCTGCTCGTCGGCGGCAAGGCCTTCCACGGCCGCGACGAGATCGAGACGCTGCGGGCGGCGCTGATGGCCGTCGAATGGCCCGACGACCAGCTGTCGGTATTCGCCACGCTGCGAGGCGCGCTGTTCGGCATCGGTGACGAGGAGCTGCTCGAGTACCACCACCTTACGGGCAGGTTCCATCCGTTCCGGATTCCCGAGACGCCCCCCTCGGGTCTTCAGCCCGTGTGCGACGGGTTGAGGCTGCTGCGCGCGCTGCACACCGAGCGCAATCGCCGCCCCGTCTCGGACACGCTCGCGGCGCTGCTCGACTTCACGCGCGCCCACGTCGGCTTCGTGCTGCGGCCGGGAGGGGAACAGGTTCTGGCCAACGTGCTCCACGTCTCCGAGCTCGCCCGCCGGTACGAGATCGAAGGCGGCCTGTCGTTCCGGGGATTCGTCGAGGCGCTGCAGGAAGCGGCCCAGGGCGAACAGGTGGCCGAGGCCCCCATTCTCGAGGAGGGGAGCGACGGTGTCCGCCTGATGACGGTGCACAAGGCGAAGGGCCTGGAGTTCCCGGTCGTGATCCTGGCCGACATCACCGCCCGCCTGACACCCTGGGACGCCACGCGCCACGTGGACGCCGACCGTCGCGTGTGCGCGCTTCGGATTGCCGGATGGTCTCCGAAGGACCTCGTGGACCACAAAGCGATTGAACTGGCGCGCGAGCAGAAGGAGGGCGTGCGCATCGCGTACGTCGCGGCCACGCGCGCGCGCGATCTCCTCGTCGTGCCGGCCGTAGGCGACGAGCCGTACGGCGAGGGTTGGGTGTCTCCACTCAATACGGCGATCTACCCGCAGGAGAGTGATCGACGTCAGCAGAAGGCGGCTTCCGGATGCCCGTCGTTTCAGAGCAAGGACTCTGTGCTCACCCGCCCCAACGGCGATCCAGCGTCCCGGACAACGGTCTGCCCCGGCGCGCACACCATCGGTGCCTCCGACGATGCTCACGAGGTCGTGTGGTGGTCACCGGAACCCGGGGCGCTGACACTCGGGGCGCAGGCCTCGTTCGGCCTGCGCCGAGACGATCTGATCGTCAAGGACGTGGCGCCGGGCGTCATTCGCGATCGGCTGGAGGCCTACGAGAGCTGGAAGGCCGCGCGCACGGCAGACCGGAACGCTGCCGCGCGCCCGACGATCGAGGTCATGACGGCAACCGAGGCCGCCATGTCGTTGCACGACCTGCCTGCAGAGCGGATCGAGGTCGTGTTTGCGCAGGCATCGGAAGGAAAGAGCCGGCCTGGCGGCGTCAGGTTCGGATCGCTCGTGCATGCGCTGCTCGCCGACGTACCTCTGGGTGAAGACGGCGAGCCCGCACTGGCGCGGTTATCCGAAGCGCACGGACGGATTCTGGGCGCCGCACCCGAGGAGGTCGCCGCCGCGCGCGAGGCCGTGGCCGCGGCATTGACGCACCCGGTGCTCGCGGCCGCGGGCCGTGCCGCGCGGGCGGGGCAGTGCTACCGCGAAACGCCGGTGACGATCCGGTTGGGCACGGGCGCCATGGTCGAGGGATATGTCGATCTCGCGTACCGTGACGA
>DASTDQ010000585.1:0-3435 GCA_035710305.1 Vicinamibacterales bacterium
GCTCTCGTACTCCAGCCGCACGCCGCGGCCGCCGATTCCGTAGATGTGCTCGCAGCCGATCGTGCACGCCACGCAGCTCGATCGGGTGCGCGCATGCGCGATGCTCAGCTGATCGGGCGAGAGGTTCGGCGCCTCCTCGAACGTCCCGCTCTGGAAATTGCGCGTCGGGAGGGTGCCGAAGCGATTGAAGGTCAGCAGGTTCGTCGCCGTGCCGAGCTCGCGGTACTTCGCCGTGGCCGGGCCAAACGATCGCTTCGACAGGTCCCGGCTCAGCTCGGTCAGCTCGCGCGGCTGCGCCCACTCGCAATACTTCGTACCGCGCACCGCGATCGCCTTGACACGCTTGCTGCCGAGGACCGCTCCGCTCCCGCCTCGGCCGGCGTGCCGCCCGTCGTGCGAGATCGTCGCGTAGCGCACGGCGCGTTCACCGGCCGGGCCAATCGAGGCAATGCGGTGATCGGCCCCCAGCCGCGCCCGCAGCTTCTCTTCGGCGACATGGCAGGGGTCGCCCAGGATCTCGCCGGCCGGCTCGAGCCGCACCTCTCCGTCGTCGACGACGAGGACAGACCACTCGCGCGCGCGGCCGACGATGACGATGGCGTCGCAGCCGCAGCGCTTGCCGGCCAGGGCAAAGCCGCTGCTCGCGAGCGAGTCGTTGAAACGCTCCGTCAGCGGACTCCGGCTGACAACGGCAAACTTTGCGGAGGTAGTGAGCGGACTGCCGACGAGCGGACTGAAGGCGAACACGAGAGGCGCCTCGGGCGAGAGCGGATCTGGAAAATGGGGTCGGGAGTCATTTTCCAGGGGGACGTCAGTTGGAAAATGACTCCCGACCCCATTTTCCAGGAGCAGCCGCGCGCCCAGGCCGCTGCCGCCGATGTACTGCCTCAGCACCGTCTCAGAGAGCGGCACGCGCTCCGCGCGTCCGCTCGAGACGTCGATGCGCAGATAGCTCCCGTGGTACCCGAAAGGCATGGCCTGGCGGCTAGCCGCCGACGTCGGCGGAAAGGATCAGCAGCGTGTCTCCCTTCGCCAGGGGCGTGTCGGGATCGCGCACGAACGCGTCTCCGTTGAGGTTCGCGGAGAGCGAGGGATGCAGGCCCTGCGGCGTGATGAGCTCCCCCAATGCCGGGCACCGCAGCGCCAGCGCGTCGAGCAACTGGCCGAGCGTCCGCGCCTCGACCTCCAGTTCGGAGACACCGGCGCGTTGGCGGGGAATGCCGAGGAATTCGACGTGCATCTCAGGTCAGATAGCGGACCGTAACGCGATGATAACATGGGGTGTTAACCCCAATCCCGGGTCCTGAATGAGCGATCGCACTCCCACATCGAAGGCCGTTGCCTCACCCAAGGGCAAGCGCTCGCGCGTGCGCTCGACGCCCAAGGGACGGGCCGTCAACCCCCAGGCCCTGGAGGAAGTGCGCGAACTCCTGGGCAACGCGCCGCGCCGTCGCGACCTGCTGATCGAGCACCTGCACAAGGTTCAGGACCGCTTCGGGTGCCTGTCGGCCGCGCATCTCGTCGCGCTCGCCTCCGAGATGAAGATGGCCATGGCCGAGGTGTACGAAGTGGCCACGTTCTACCACCACTTCGACGTCGTGAAAGAGGGCGATACCGCGCCGCCCGCCATCACCGTGCGCGTCTGCGACTCGATCGCGTGCGACATGGCCGGATCGCACGACCTGCTGAAGACGCTCCCGGGCCGGCTTGGCGCGGGCGTTCGGGTCCTCCATGCCCCGTGCGTCGGACGCTGCGAGTCGGCGCCTGTCGCCGTGGTCGGTCAGAACCCCGTGCCGCACGCGACGGCCGAGAAGGTCGTGTCGCTGGTAAAGGCCGGCGCCGTCAGGCACTCCCCCTCCGAGATCGCGATCACGCCCGGGCACATCGACTACGCGGCATACCGCGCGGCCGGCGGGTACGCGCTCGCCGCATCGTGCGTCGGCGGCGCGAGAACGGCGGGCGACGTCATGGCCCTGATGGAAGACTCGGGGCTGCGGGGCCTTGGCGGCGCAGGCTTCCCCGCCGGCCGCAAGTGGAAGATCGTCTCGGCTGAACCGTCGCCGCGCCTGATGGCGATCAACATCGACGAAGGCGAACCCGGCACCTTCAAGGATCGCTACTACCTCGAACGCGATCCCCACCGCTTTCTCGAAGGCGCGATCATCGCCGCCTGGGCCGTCGGCATCGACGCTGTTTACGTCTACCTCCGCGACGAGTATCACGGCTGCCGGGCGATCCTGGAACGCGAGCTTGCCGCCCTTCGGGCTGACCCGCCGTGCCCGATTCCCGAGTTCCATCTCCGCCGGGGCGCGGGGGCCTACATCTGCGGCGAAGAGTCGGCGATGATCGAGTCGATCGAGGGCAAGCGCGGCGAGCCGCGCCTGCGTCCTCCGTACGTCGCGCAGGTCGGGCTGTTCGGCCGCCCCACCCTCGAGCACAACATGGAGACGCTGCACTGGGTGCGCGAGATCATCGAGAAGGGTCCAGGCTGGTTTGCAGGGCAGGGACGGAACGGCCGCAAGGGCCTGCGCTCGTTCTCGGTGAGCGGACGCGTCAGGAAGCCGGGTGTTCACCTGGCGCCGGCCGGCATCACGCTGCTGGAGCTCATCGACGAATACTGCGGTGGCATGCTCGAGGGCCACACGCTCTACGGCTATCTCCCGGGCGGCGCCTCCGGCGGCATCCTGCCGGCATCGATGGCGAACGTGCCGCTCGACTTCGACACGCTCAACCAGTACGGCTGCTTCATCGGCTCGGCCGCGATCGTCGTGCTGTCGGACAAGGACACGGCGGCGGCGGCGGCCAGGAACGTGATGAAGTTCTTCGCGGACGAGTCCTGCGGTCAGTGCACGCCGTGCCGGGTCGGCACGGAGAAGGCGCTGCACCTGATGAAGGCGCGCACGTGGGACGGGCCGCTCCTGCAGGAGCTGTCTCAAGCCATGATGGATGCCTCGATCTGCGGGCTGGGCCAGGCGGCGCCCAACCCGATGCTGACGGTCATGAAATACTTCCCGGGGGAAGTTGACTGATGCACAAGATGCTCGACACGAAGATGGTCACGTTCACCCTCAACGGGCAAACGGTCACGGCGCCCGCGAACCAGACCATCCTCGAGACCGCCGACGACCACGGCATTGACGTACCGCGCCTCTGCTACATGGAGGGCATGCGCGCCGACGGCAACTGCCGCACGTGCATGGTTGAGATCAAGGGCGAGCGGGTGCTCGCGGCCTCCTGCTGCCGCTATCCGAAGGACGGGATGGAGGTCACGACGGACAGCGCCCGCGCCGTGATCAGCCAGAAGATGTCGATCGAACTGCTGCTCTCGGACATCCCCGAGACGTCCTACACGCTCGACTCGGAGCTCGATCTGTGGGCGAAGAAGATGGGCGTTGGCAAACCCCGGTTCGGCGCCCGTCCGCAGCCCGTCGAAGA
>DASTDQ010000586.1:0-3960 GCA_035710305.1 Vicinamibacterales bacterium
AATGTGGGGCTCCAGCGCCCCGGAACGGCCGTCGAACAGCTCGGACACATCCCGTCGCGAGTAAGCCGGTACTGCTGAATGAGATACCCGTACCGCGTAATCAGGCGTTCGCCACAGCCGTGACAATGGGTGTGTTCCAGCTCGCCCACCCGGCCAGGAAGGTTGCCCGCATACACATAGCGCAAGCCAGCCTCGCGGCCGATCTGCGCCGCCCTGAGCAGCATCGCGGCCGTGGTATTCGGCGCGTCTGTCATCCGGTAGTCCTGGTGAAACGCGGTGACATGCCACGGTAGATCCCGCGAGACGTCGGCGAGAAACGCGGTCATCTGGCGCAGCTCGCCCTCACTGTCATTGAAGCCCGGCACGAGCAGTGTGACGATCTCGACCCACACACCGCTGCGCGCGAGCCAGCGGATTGTGTCGAGAATCGGCTCGAGCCTGCCTCCCAGGTCCCGGTAGTGCCTGTCGTCGAAGCTCTTGAGGTCCACCTTGTACAAGTCGATGTGTGGACGCAGGTACTCGAGCACTAGCGTAGTGCCATTGCCGTTGGATACGAAGCCGGTCACTAGCCCCTGGTCGCGCGCTGCCTTGAATACAGCGACCGCCCACTCCGCGGTGATGAGCGGCTCGTTATACGTTGAGACGACAATCCGCGCGCCCTGGCGCAGCGCATCCTGGACGAGCGATTCAGGCGTGGTGTCCTGCGGCGGCGCGACAGCCTGTGGATCGCGCAGCGCCTGCGATGTCACCCAGTTCTGGCAGTAGCTGCAGTGCAGATCGCAGCCCAGCATGCCGATGCTGTAGGCGAGCGCGCCCGGGTGCACGTGAAAGAACGGCTTCTTCTCGATCGGATCGCACTGCACGCCGCCGACGTACCCGAACGGCACGTGGAGGCGTCCGCCTCGGTTGACGCGGACCTTGCACACGCCGGAGGCGCCGTCTGGGATCGGACACTCGTGTCCGCAGGAGTAGCAGCGGAGGCGATTGCGCTCGAGGACTTCGACCAGCTCGGGCGCCGCCTCACGGGTACGCGCAGCGAGGATCTCCTGCAGCGTCATACTTCGAACTACTAGCGGACTGTATCCACTTTACACTTTCCACTTCTCACTTGCTAAGATCGTGACTCCTCATGCCGCGAATTCTCGTGACAAATGATGATGGTGTGCATTCGGAAGGCATCAAGGCGCTGGCTGACGCGCTCCGGCCTCTCGGGGAGGTCGTCGTCGTGGCGCCGATCCAGGAAGCCAGCGCCATCGGCCACGCGCTGACGCTGCGCAGGCCGCTGCGCATCGAAACCATCGGACCGGACGTGTACGCCATCGACGGCACGCCGACCGACTGCGTCAACCTCGGCATCACGCACGTGCTCAAGGCCAAGCCCGACCTGATCGTGTCGGGGATCAACAAGGGATGGAACCTTGGCGACGACGTGACGTACTCAGGCACCGTGTCGGGCGCGCTCGAGGGAGCGCTCCTCGAGATTCCGAGCATCGCGGTCTCGGCTCAGCGGATTGGAGACGACTGCGAGTTCGGGCCGTCGGCGGCGGCCGCCGCCAGCGCCGCGCAGGCCGTGCTCGAGCGCGGTCTTCCGAAGTTCACGCTGCTCAACATCAACGTGCCGCACGGGCCGAACAAGGGCTTTCGCGTGACGGTGCAGGCCAGGCGGAACCACGTCACCGTCGTGAGCGAGCGGATGGATCCGCGGCAGCGCGAGTACTACTGGATCGAAGAAGGAGAGAACGAGTGGGAGCCGCACGACCGGTCCGATTACCAGGCCGTGCGTGATGGCTACATCTCGATCACGCCTTTGCAACCGGACATGACGGCGTACGAAGCGCTCATATACGTCGAGGAACTGCAGCTCCAGACGACGCGATCCTAGTGGCCCTCTTCCCTGTGCTTCTTTTCGTACTCCGCCTGCGCGACGTCCTTGTCGCGCTGCACCAGCTTGGCCCTGGCCCGCGCTCTATCGAACGAGAGCTTCCGCGTGTGCTCCGAACTGACCGAGGACAGCGAGAGGAGTCGCTCGAGATCCTGTCCCTTGCACGACGGGCACGCCGGAGTGTCGCCGGTCCGAATGAGCTGCTCGAACTCCTGTCCGCAGGTCCGGCAGGCGTACTCGTAGATTGGCATGGCAGTAACGTACCCCCATGTTAAGCTAGGACCTTCGCCGGGGCGTGGCTCAGCCTGGTAGAGCGTCCGGTTCGGGACCGGAAGGTCGCTGGTTCGAATCCAGTCGCCCCGACCATTCCTTCAGATCACCACGACGCCGGGCGCACCGGCGTCCACGCGGCCAATGACGGCAGCGCGAGCAAAGCCTTCCGCGCGGAACACATCCAGGACGTCGGCCACCGACTCGGGCGCGCAGGCCACGAGCAACCCGCCGCTCGTCTGCGGATCGGTGAGAAGCGCCTGCTCGATGGCTCCGTGCGTCGTCAGATCGACGAGCCCGGAATAGCCCTGCCAGTTCCGCGCCGAGCCGCCGGTCACGCATCCCGCCTCGACCAGCGCGTGTGCATCGGTCAGCAGCGGCACCTGGTTCCACTTCAGCGTCGCGCGGACGCCGGATCCGCGGCAGACCTCGAGCAGGTGACCGAGGAGGCCGAAGCCGGTGACATCGGTCAACGCGTGGACGCCGTCGAGCGCGGCCAAGGGCATCCCGGCGGTGTTGAGCTGAGTCGTCGTTGCCACGAGCTCGCGGTACTGGGCGCCAGTGACCGTCTGTTTCTTCACCGCCGCTCCATAGATCCCCACACCGAGCGGCTTGCCCAACACGAGCGCATCGCCCGGGCGCGCATCGGCATTGCGACGCACGCGCCGCGGATCGATCAGCCCGATGACGACGAGCCCGTAAATCGGTTCGACCGAATCGACGCTGTGGCCGCCGGCAACGGGAATGCCGGCGCGACGGCACGCCGATTCGCCTCCATCGAGAATCCGCCGGATTGTTTCGACGGGCAACTTGCCGATGGGCATCGCCACGAGCGCCAGCGCGAACAGCGGACGGCCGCCCATCGCATATACGTCCGAGATGGCGTTGGTGGCGGCGATGGCGCCGAAGTCGAACGGGTCGTCCACAATCGGCATGAAAAAGTCCGTCGTGGCGACGATCGCCTGCTCGCCGTTGATCTGGTAGACGGCGGCATCGTCGCGAGTGCCGAGGCCCACGAGGAGCTCGCGCGGAACGAGGCGATCGGCGCCGGCCGTTTCCAGGATCTGTTCCAGGACGCCGGGCGCGAGCTTGCAGCCGCAGCCGCCGCCGTGCGAGAGGCTGGTGAGCGGAATGGTCCGTGTCTGGTTGAGCTCGGCCATCGGATGATTCGCGTTCAAAATAGTAGTGCAAAGCTGAGCAGGGGTCTGACCCCACTGGCCGGGTTCGGTTTTTCCCCCCTTCCCGTTTCTTGAAGTGTGGGACGTCCAAAGAGACGTCGTGAGCGCCGGGTTCCAGCTTGTTGGCGCCTGCGACAAGGAAGGGATACCATGCGCGACACGAGCATGCAGGACGAGAGCGCTCCGCTCGGCAGGCCTGAAGGGATGACCAGCACCATCGAGCTGCTGGATCGATTCAAGCGGGGCGATGAAGACGCGATCAGCGAGTTGGTCGAGCGGTCCATTCCGCCGCTGAAACGGTGGGCGCGGGGCCGGCTCCCGCAGTGGGCCAGAAGTCTCGCGGAGACTCAGGACCTTGTTCAGAACGCCGTCCTCAAGGCGTTGCCACACCTCAAGACGTTCGAAGCTGAGCACCCGGGCGCGCTGCAGGCCTACCTCAGACGGGCTGTGGACAACCACATCAAGGACGAAATCCGCAAGGTGAAGGCACGTCCCGTCGCCGAATCGCTCTCCAGCCAGCAGCTGGACGAAGGGCCGTCGCCGCTGGAGATCGCCATCGGCCGCGAGGGCGTTGAACGCTACGAGGCGGCGTTGAAGACGCTCAGGTCCGTCGATCAGGAGGCGATCATC
>DASTDQ010000587.1:0-7555 GCA_035710305.1 Vicinamibacterales bacterium
CACGAGCGAGTTTCTCGCGCGCGGCCTTCCCACGATCGCGATCAATTCAAACGACGTCGAGGCGTTTCCCGAGGACGGCCCCGAGGGGATGAAGCAGGAGGCGGGGGAGGCAGGCTACACGTTCCCGTATCTCTACGACGAGACCCAGGAGGTCGCGAAGGTGTTCAAGGCGGCCTGCACCCCCGACTTGTTCCTCTTCGACGCGAGCGGATCGCTCGTCTACCGGGGACAATTCGACAGCAGCCGGCCGCGGAGCGATGTGCCCGTCACCGGGGCGGACATCCGCGCCGCCGCGAGCGCACTGCTCGAGAACCGGCCAATCCCGCCGGACCAGCGGCCGAGTGTCGGCTGCAACATCAAGTGGAAGCCCGGCAACGAGCCGGACTACTGGAAATAAAAAGGGCGCGCCCTTGCGGACGCGCCCTTTGAGTTTTGAGTCTTGAGTTTCGACTGAGTTTTGAGTCTTGAGTTTCGACCTCAGTACATCCCGCCCATTCCGCCGGGCCCGCCGTGCCCGTGACCGCCGGAGGGTTCCTTCTTCTCTTCCGGGATCTCCGAGACGAGCGCTTCGGTCGTCAGGAGCAGGGATGCGATCGACGAGGCGTTCTGCAGCGCGCTTCGCACGACCTTGGCGGGATCGATGACTCCCGCCTTGACCAGATCCTCGTAGGTCTCGGTGGCGGCGTTGAAGCCGTCATCGTTGTTCTTCATTTCCTTGACCTTCGAGACGACGATGGAGCCCTCCTGGCCGGCGTTCATCGCGATCCATCGCATCGGCTCCTCGATGGCCCGCTTGATGATCTGCAGTCCCACCGCCTGGTCGCCATCGAGCTTCAGCTTGTCGAGCGCCTTGCCCGCGCGCAGCAACGCCACGCCGCCGCCCGGGACGATGCCCTCCTCGACCGCCGCCTTGGTGGCGTGCATCGCGTCCTCGACGCGTGCCTTCTTTTCCTTCATCTCGGTCTCGGTCGCCGCGCCGACCTTGATGACCGCCACGCCGCCCACGAGCTTCGCGAGCCGCTCCTGCAACTTCTCGCGATCGTAGTCCGACGTCGTGTCTTCGATCTGCGCACGGATCTGCTTCACGCGGCCCTCGATCGCGCTCGACGTGCCGGCGCCCTCGACGATCGTCGTGTTGTCCTTGTCGATCGTGATCTTCTTCGCCCTGCCGAGGTCGTCGATCTTGATGCCTTCGAGCTTGATCCCGAGATCCTCGGTGATGGCGCGCCCGCCGGTGAGGATCGCGATGTCCTCGAGCATCGCCTTGCGGCGATCGCCGAAGCCGGGAGCCTTGACGGCAGCCGCCTGCAGCGTCCCGCGCAGCTTGTTGACGACGAGGGTGGCCAGCGCCTCGCCCTCGATGTCCTCGGCAATGATGAGCAGGGGCCGGCTCAGCCGGGCGACCTGTTCCAGAACCGGCAGGAGGTCCTTCATCGACGAGATCTTCTTCTCGTGGATCAGGATCACCGGGTTCTCGAGGACGACTTCCATGCGCTCCGGGTCGGTCACGAAGTAGGCCGAGAGATACCCCCGGTCGAACTGCATGCCCTCGACGACGTCGAGCGAGGTCTCGAGCGTTCGAGCTTCCTCGACCGTGATGACGCCGTCCTTGCCGACCTTGTCCATCGCTTCCGCGATGATCTTGCCGATGGTCACGTCGCTGTTCGCGGAGATCGTGCCGACCTGGGCCACCATGTTCCCCGAGACCGGCCGTGACATCTTCTTGATGTCCTCGACGAGGACCTCGACCGCCTTCTCGATGCCGCGCTTGAGCTCCATCGGGTTGGCGCCCGCCACGACGTTCCTGGCGCCTTCTCGGTAGATCGCCTGGGCCAGCACCGTCGCCGTCGTCGTGCCGTCGCCAGCCGTGTCCGACGTCTTGCTGGCAACCTCGCGCACCATCTGCGCGCCCATGTTCTCGAGCGGGTCCTTGAGGTCGATCTCCTTGGCCACCGTGACGCCGTCCTTCGTGATGGTGGGGGAGCCGAACTTCTTGTCGAGGACGACGTTGCGTCCCTTGGGACCGAGCGTGACCTTCACCGCGTCGGCGAGCTGGTTGACGCCGCGCAGGATGGCTTGCCGCGACTGCTCGCCGTAAATGATCTGCTTTGCCATGTTCCTCTCACTCCATCGGCTGCGCGGGTTGCTTCCGCGCAGGCAAACACCCCCGCGGGGGGCTGAAGGCCCCCGCGCTACTTGGAGGCGAGCACTGCGAGCACTTCCTCTTCGCGCATGATGAGGTAGTCCTCGCCGTCAATCTTGATTTCCTGACCGGAGTACTTGCCGAACAGGATGGTGTCGCCGTCCTTGACGTCGAGAGGCTGACGGGTGTTGTCTTCCTTCACCTTGCCGAGACCGACGGCGATCACCTTCCCCTGCTGCGGCTTTTCCTTGGCGCTGTCGGGGATGATGATTCCGCCAATCTTCTGTTCGCCTTCCTCGATTCGTTGAACGATGATGCGGTCGTGTAGCGGTCTGACTTTCATGTGTCTTCGACTCCAGCTGTCTGGTAGTGGTGCCGTGGGGCGGGAGCCCCGTGGGCAAACCTCGTGATTTCACTGGCGCGGGCACTGCGTGTTGGCACTCAACCCGCGCGACTGCCAATTGTAGTGAAGCCCGAAAAACCCTGTCAAGGGCCGGTGGTCAGGCGGTCCGCCGCAGTCGATACTCGGCGATCTTGCGGCTCAGGGTATTGCGGTGCATGCCCAGGACATCGGCCGCCTGGCACAGGTTGCCATCCGACTTGAGCAGGACGAGCGAGATGAACTTCTTTTCGAACTCGCGCCGGGCGTCCTCGAACGACACGCCGCGGGTGACCATGTCGTCGATCAGGCGCTCGAGTTGTTCCTTCAACCCTGTCACGCGAAGCCTCCGGGCGGGCGGCGGCCGGTCAGAGAAGGGCCTTCCCGGTGAGCCGGTGAAACGCTTCGAGGTACTTCTCCCGAGTACGCATCACCACGTCATCCGGGAGGGAGGGCACGGGGGGTTGCTTGTTCCAGCGAATCTCCTCGAGGTAGTCGCGGACGTATTGCTTGTCGAAGCTGGGTTGAGGCCCGCCCGGAGCGTACTGGTCCTTCGGCCAGTACCGGGACGAGTCGGGCGTCAGCACCTCGTCGATCAGGATGACCTTGCCCTGGCCGACGATCCCGAATTCGAACTTGGTGTCAGCGAGGATGATGCCGCGCGCTTCTGCGTGCTTGACGCCGTGCGCGTACATCCGGAGCGTGAGGTCCTTCAGCCGTCTCGTCAGATCGACTCCGATGAGGCGTCCCGCTTCCTCTTCGCTGATGTTGACGTCGTGGCCGCTGTCGGCCTTCGTGGCGGGCGTGAAGATCGGCTCCGGCAGACGGTCCGATTCTCGCAGCCCCTTCGGGAGCGCCACTCCGCAGACCGATCCGCTCGCCTGGTATTCCTTCCAGCCGGAGCCGGACAGATAGCCCCGCGCCACACACTCGATGAGCACGGGCGTCGTCTTCTGGACGAGCATCGACCGTCCCGACAGCACATCCGCGTGCTTGCGAAGATCGCCGGGGTACGCCTGCACGTCCATCGTGACGAGGTGATTGGGGACGATGTCGCCGGTCTGGCCGAACCAGAACGCCGAGAGTTGCGTGAGCACCTTGCCCTTGTCGGGTATGCCGGAGCCAAGGACGTAGTCGAAGGCCGAGATGCGATCGGTCGCGACGAGCAGCAGCGTGTCGCCGAGATCGAAGATGTCGCGAACCTTGCCCTGGCGATGAGGGCCGAGTCCATTCAGGCGCGTTTCAACGAGGGGAGCGGTGGTTGGCAACGTGGTGGCCTTGTTCCGGAAGACTGCGCAGGAAACCGGCATCTTACCCAGCGGCGCTGCCGGCTGCAACTGTACGCAACAGCGCAGGCCTCGCGCGACGGAGAGCCTGATATATTGTGGCGGCGAAGCGCGTAAGCGCTGAATCCTCTGGACCCCCTGAACCCCCTGAACGCGTGAACCGCCGTACCATCATCGTTTCGCTGCTGACGTTGGGGCTGATGGCGTGGTTCCTTCGCGGGGCCAACCTCGGCGCTGTCTGGCTCCAGGTTCGACAGGTGCGCGGCGATCTGCTGCTCGTGTCGATGGCAGCGATGGCCTTTTCGTTCGTGGCGCGGACGATCCGCTGGCGATACCTGCTTGCCCCGATCGGTCCGACGCAGTTCCGCACCGTCTTCCGTACCACGGTCATCGGATTCGGTGCGTTGGGCCTGTTGCCGGTTCGCGTGGGCGACCTCGTCCGCCCGTACCTGCTCGCTCGACAGGAGCGTCTTCCGGTCTCATCCGCTCTGGCGACGGTCGTGATGGAGCGCGTGCTCGATTTGATTGCCGTGCTCGCGCTGCTCGCCATCTACGTATGGGGGTTTGGCGTGGACAGCAGCCTGCCCCCGCGGCTCCTGCGTCCCATCGAGGTCTCGGCGGCCGTGGCGGCCGTGCTTTCGGCGGCGGGGCTTGCCATCATGTGGGTCCTGGCCACTCATCCGGAACGGGTGGGGGTCCTCGCGTCGGCGTTCGCGCGCGTGCTGCCGGGGCGGCTCTCCGGGCGTGTGGGCCGTCTTGCAAGTACGTTCAGCAGTGGCTTTGCCGCGGCGCGCGACCCACGCGCGCTCGTGATGGCTCTCGTGTGGTCATTTCCGGTCTGGCTGGCGATCTCGGCCCAGGTCTGGGCGGTGACGCTCGCGTTCGAGATCGACATGCCGTACGCGGGGACGTTCCTCTTGCAATCACTGCTCGTCATCGGCGTGGCCATGCCGACGCCTGGCGGCGTCGGCAGCTTTCACGAGGCCTATCGCATCGGCGTCACGACCTTCTTCAGCGCGTCCAACGACCGCGCCATTGCCGCCGCGATTGTCGCTCACGCCATCTCGTTCGTCCCGCCGGTGCTCGTGGGCATCGTGTTCATGGCTCAAGACGGGCTGAGCATCGGCGGACTGAAGGATCTGGCCAGCACCGCCAGGGCCAGGGAAGGGTCCGACAAGTCATGAAGTGCCCGTACTGCGGTCATCTGGGTGACAAGGTCGTCGACTCCCGCGAGAGCAAGGAGGGCGACGTGATCCGCCGGCGCCGGGAATGCCTCGACTGCGGCCGGCGCTTCACCAGCTACGAACGGATTGACGAGATCCCGTACATGGTGATCAAGAAAGACGGGACCCGCGAGCGTTTCGAGCGGCAGAAGCTGATCGCCGGGCTGCTGAAGGCATGCGAGAAGCGGCCGGTGAGCATCGCCGCCATCGAGGCTGTTGCCGACAAGGCCGAGGCCACACTGCAGGAACGACCCGAGAAGGAAATGGCCACCGAAGAAGTCGGCGCCCTGGTGATGGACGAACTGAAGCGGCTCGACAAGGTCGCCTACGTCCGGTTTGCCTCCGTTTACCGCCATTTCCGCGATATCGGCGAGTTCATGACGGAGCTCAAGGATCTGCTGAATGCCAAGGACTGAGCAGGGGGCAGGGGGCAGGGGACCGGGGGCAGTAGGCTGTAGGCTGTAGGGCGGCGGTGTCACTTTCACTGCGACAGGGGTCGGCGCCAGCCAGGCCGGCGGCGCAGCCGTCGCGGCGAAGCCCTGCCCCGGCCTCACGCAGGCCGTTTCTCGACAACACGCCGCTGTTGCTGGTGGGCGTCATGGCGCTCGTCGCGGCCCTCGCGGGCCTGCTGGCGCTCGGACGAGGCTCGTCGCGGCTGGCACCGGATTTCCTGACTGACGTCGTCCTGTCGGCCCTCTCCGCCACGAACGTGACGATTCTCGTGGCGCTTGCGTTCGTGCTGACGCGGAACATCTTCAAGCTCGTCGTCGAACGACGGCGTGCGCTGCCGTTCGCGCGCTTCCGGGCGAAGCTGGTCGCCGTGCTGCTCGGCATGGCCGTCGTGCCCGCCGTGCTGGTGCTGATCGTCGGCAGCGAGCTGATTCGCACGAGCGTGGATCGCTGGTTCAACCAGCCGGTCGACGAGGTGCTCTCGTCGGCCAACTCGATCGCCGCCGACTACTACGCGCAGCAGAGAAGCCTGGTCTCGACACAGGCGCAGAGGCTGGCGCGCGCGCTCAGCGGCGTCGATCTGGCATCAGCAGGACCATCGAACGTGCGCGACCTCGTTGCGCCGGACGTCCTGCAGGAGCGGATCGATCTGGTCGAAGTGTACCGGGTTGGCCGGGGTTCGGATGGACAGGTCAAGGTGACACCGGTCGTCGATGTCGCCTCGCCGTCGATGCCGAGGGAGTACTCGCGCGCCTCGGCCGACCGGCTCGCTGAACAGGCCGCCGGTGCCGCGTCGGAGCGCCCGCTCGTCGATCCGTTAGCGGGCGGCGGCGAGCTGATCCGCATCGCCATGCCAATCCGCGCCACGCCGGCCGGTCCCGTCACCGGGGTCGTGGTGGCGAGCGACTACCTGACGGATCGCTTCGCGGCGCGCGCGCGCGGCATGACCGAGGCGTTCGAGGCCTATCAGCAGCTCCGCGTGCTGAAGCAGCCGCTGGCGGGCGTGTACCTGTCCTTCTTCTTGACGCTCACGCTGATGATTCTCGTAGGCGCGACGTGGATGGGGCTTTACCTGGCCAAGCGCATCACGCGGCCGGTGCAGATGCTCGCCACGGCGGCGGACGAGATCGGCGCCGGACATCTCGACCATCGGGTGAAGGCCGAAGCCGGCGACGAGTTCGGCTCCTTGATCGACGCCTTCAACCGCATGGCCGGAGACCTGGCGGCCAACCGACGCCGGCTCGAGCGGTCTTCGGTGGAGCTCGAGCGGAAGCACCGGGACGTCGAGGGGCGCCGGCGCTATGTCGAAACCATCCTCGACCGGCTCGGGACCGGAGTGGTGTCGGTGGACGCGACAGGCAGCATCCGCACGTGGAACGCCGCCGCCTCGCGGCTGCTCGGCGTGGATCAGCGCGTGTCGGGCCTCCCGGTCTCCACCGTACTCGGCGCCTCGGAGCTGAAGCCGCTGGCCATCGCCATCGACGAAGCCGCGCGCCGCAGGGAGGACCTGCCCCCGCAGGAAGTGTCGATCACGCGTGAGGGACGCGATGTTCACCTCGCCGTCATGACGACTCCCTTGAAGCGCGACGACGGGACCGCCGACGGTGTCGTCGTCGTCTTCGACGACGTGTCGCCGCTGATTCGCGTGCAGAAGGTGGCGGCATGGCGGGAAGTGGCGCGCCGGCTGGCGCACGAGATCAAGAATCCGCTGACGCCCATTCAACTGAGCGCGGAGCGCCTGCGCCGTCACTTCACCGGGGCCCCGGACGCGACGCGGGAGCTCGTCGCGGAGTGCACCACCACCATCGTCGGCGAGGTCGAGTCGTTGAAGGGCCTCGTGGACGAGTTTTCGCAGTTTGCCCGCATGCCGGCGCCGCGCGCCGTGCCGACGGATGTACACGGCCTGCTGGACGAGGCACTCTCGCTCTATCGTGGTCTGCTGGCGGAGGTCGAGATTCGCACGAAGTACGACGGATCGCTGCCACGGGTGCTGCTCGACGCCGAGCAATTCCGCCGCGTCATCCTGAACCTCGTGGACAATGCCATCGAAGCGATGGACCGGCGGGGCGTCATC
>DASTDQ010000588.1:0-3727 GCA_035710305.1 Vicinamibacterales bacterium
GACGTCTCGCACCGCGCCCGAGGGCACGCCCGCCTCCGTCAGGATTTCGATCCAGTACGCCCGCGGCCGGGATCGGAGCGCCGGCGCAAGGCGCGCGCGCAGCTCGGCGTGGTGGACGACGCGAGCGGGATTGGTGGCGAAAGCGGCCTCGTCGCACAGCGAGGCGAGCCCTGCCGCCTGGCACAGGCGCCGGAACTGGTCGTCGTTGCCGACAGCAAGAAAGAACTCTCCGTCGGCCGCGGTGAACGTGTCGTAGGGTGCAATCGTCGCGTGACGGTTTCCGAGGCGGCTGGACCTGGTTGCCGTCGTCAGGTACATCGATGCGTGGTAGCTCAACACCGACACGATCCCGTCGAGCATGCTGATGTCCACGTACTGTCCGCGGCCGGTCCGCTCGCGCGCGTAGAGCGCGAGCACGACGCCCTGAGCCGCCAGCAGGCCCGCGACCAGGTCGGCAATGGCCACACCGACGCGAAAGGGCGGTCCGTCCGGATCGCCGGTCACGCTCATCAGCCCGCCTTCAGCCTGAATCACGGCGTCGTAGCCGGGCTGATGACGTTTCGGCCCGGTCTGTCCAAATCCCGAGATCGACGCGTACACCAGCCTCGGGTAATCGGGGCGCAGCGAAGCGTAGTCCAGGCCGGCACGGGCCAGCGCGCCTGGCCTGAAGTTCTCGATGAAGACGTCGCTCGTGCCGAGAAGGCGGTCGATGATCTTGCGGCCCTCCGGCCGCTTGAAGTCGAGCGTCACGCTTTCCTTGTTGCGGTTGATGCCGAGGAAGTACGCGCTCTCGCCGCCCGCGAAGGGCGGCCCCCACGCCCGCGTCTCGTCGCCGTCTCCCGGGCGCTCGATCTTGATCACGCGCGCCCCCATGTCGGCCAGGAGCATCGTGCAGTACGGGCCTGACAGCACGCGCGTGAGATCGAGCACTGTCACGCCGGCCAGGGGTCCGGATGGAGGCATCAGGCCCTTCATTCTAGTGATTGCAACCTGGGCCGTGGGTTTCGAGTCAGAATCTGTGTCTGGACCTGACAAGGAGGCCCCGTGAAGTACGCACCGCTGGCGATTCTGCTGCTGCTCGCTCCATCCGCGACCTCCGCGCAACCGCCCGCCGCCGTGCCGACGGTCGTCGTGACGGGTGAAGGCGTCGTCCACGCCGTGCCGGATCGCGCCTGGATCCGAATCGGCGCGGAGTCCCGAGCCTCGAATCCGCGCGAGGCGCAGCGCCTCAACAGCGAGGCGATGAGGCCCGTGCAGGAGAAGCTGAAGGCCGCCGACGTCGCCCCGGACGCCATTCGGACGGTTGGCTACGACGTGCAGTACGAGTGGGACATCGTCAACAACAAGCGTGTCGGGCGGGGATACGTCGCCCGCAACACGATCGAAGTGCGTGTGGACGCCGTGGACCGCGTCGGCGAGTATCTGGAGCTCGCGGTCGGGTCCGGCGCCACCTCGCTGGGCGGCATCCGGTTCGATCTGAAGGATCAAACCAAGCTCGAGCGGGAAGCGATGCGGCTGGCGGTAACCGACGCGCGCTCCAAGGCCGAAGCTGCCGCCGAGGGCGCGGGCCGCGCTATCGACCGGATCGTACGCATCGAGGAGCAGGGAGCCGCGCCGCCGATGCCGATTCAGGCCCGCACGTTCGCCGCGCAGGCGGCCGACAGCAGCCCGCCGATCGCGGCCGGCCAGATGGAGATTCGCGCCCGCGTCACGTTGACGGCCGCCCTCAAGTGAAGGCCGGGTAGAATTGGCGCCGCCGATGGCCTCGATAGACTACGCCAGCGCCCGGCGTCTGCTCGCGCGCCGCGATCCGGTGATCGCCGGACTGATGCGGCGCCACGGAGACTGCGGCCTGGAAACCGCGCAGCGAAGCGATCATTTTCGTGCCCTGATCCACGCGATCATCGCCCAGCAGCTGTCCACGAAGGCTGCGGCCACCATCGAGGCGCGCTTCGCGGCCATGTTCGACGGAAGCCCCACGCCGGCGGCCATCGCCCGTGTCTCAGACGAGCAGTTTCGATCCGTCGGCCTCAGCCCTCAAAAGCTCAGATACGTCCGTGACTTGTGCGTGCACCTGCTGGACGGCTCGCTCGATCTCGATTCGCTCGAGCATCTCACCGACGAGGACGTCGTCGCCGCGCTGACGAGCGTCAAGGGCATCGGCCGCTGGACGGCGGAGATGTTCCTCATGTTCCGGCTGCACCGCCCCGACGTCCTGCCGGTCGGCGACCTCGGCATCGTGAAGGCGGTCAAGCAGGCGTATAGACTGCGTTCGCGGCCGACGCCCGCGCGGATCACGAAGATTGGAGAGATGTGGCGGCCGTACCGATCGGTGGCCTGCTGGTATCTTTGGGCGAGCCTCGATGCGAAATAAGACCTACTCGACCCTTTTCGTCGTCCTGCTCGCGGTCCTGATTGGCCTGGGGGCGCTGCTCACCCGCGGCGGGTCGTCCTCGTCCGCCGACGCGCCGAGCATTCCGTTCGAGAAGTACACGCTCCCGAACGGGCTCGACGTGATCCTGAGCCGCGACGAGCGCATCCCGATGGTATCGGTCAACCTCTGGTATCACGTGGGGCCCGCCAACGAGGAGCCGGGACGCACCGGGTTCGCGCACCTGTTCGAGCACATGATGTTCCAGAGCTCGAAGCACGTGCCGCCCGACGCGCACTTCAAGCTGCTCGAGGCCGCCGGCGCGAGCGACGTCAACGGCACGACCGATTTCGATCGCACCAACTACTTTCAGACCGTTCCCGCCAACCAACTGGAGCTGGCCCTGTGGCTCGAGTCGGATCGCATGGGCTTCCTGCTCGAGAAGGTCGATCAGGCGATGCTCTCGAACCAGCAGGACGTCGTCCGCAACGAGCGACGCCAGAGCTACGAAAACGAGCCATACGGCCTCGCGGAGGAAGCGCTCGTGCAGGCGCTCTATCCGCGCGGTCATCCCTACTACGGCAACGTCATCGGCTCACACGAGGACATTCAGGCGGCGAAGCTGGACGACGTCCGTACGTTCTTCCGCCAGTACTACTCGCCCAACAACGCCAGCCTCGCCATCGTCGGCGATTTCGATCCGGCGCAGGCCCGCTCGCTCGTCGAGAAGTACTTCAGTACGTTGAAGCGAGGTCCCGAGGTTCCCGCGATCACGGCAGAGACCCCGAAGATCACGTCGGAGCGGCGGAAGGTCGTCCGCGATCGCATCGAGCTGCCGCGCGTGTACATGGCGTGGCTCACCTCACCCATCTTCAAGCCCGGAGACGCGGAAGCGGCGCTGGCCGCCACCATCCTGGGCGGGCGGCGCTCGAGCAGGCTGTACAAGAAGCTGGTCTACGAAAAGCAGATTGCGCAGACGGTCTCGGCGCAGCAGTATTCGCTGATCCTCGGATCGATTTTCCAGATCGAGGCGACCGCGCGCCCGGGGCACACGGTCGAGGAGCTCGAGAAGGCGTTGGAGGAGGAGCTCGCCGCATTTCGTGCGTCGCCCCCGACTCCCGAGGAGCTCGACCGGGCTCGCAACACGATCGAGACCAACATCGTCGGCGGCCTCGAGTTTCTCGGCGGCTTCGGTGGAAAGGCCGACCGGCTGAACTCGTACAACCACTACCTCGGCACGCCCGACTACCTGCGCAAGGATCTCGAGCGGTACCGGACGGCGGACGTGGCGTCCGTTCACGCCTTCGCGCGCGAGCAGTTGACGGCGGACGCGCGCGTCGTGATCCACGTCGTGCC
>DASTDQ010000589.1:0-3476 GCA_035710305.1 Vicinamibacterales bacterium
ACGAGCCCGCACAGCGCGATGACGATGAGAACGAGGATGATCCCGACGAACGCGCCCTCCGAGATGCCCCAATCGACGATGTTGGGAGGCGTCAGCCACTCCTGCACCGACGGCACGAACGCGCCGACCAGCAGGCTGAGCATGAAGCCCCACGCCACAGCCTGGTATTGGCGGCGGGTGAGCGTCCACGACCGATGGCTCAGGACACCGGCGGTCAGCAGGAACACGGCCGCGGCCCAGTCGTGAATCGGCAGCTCGAACGCCGTCGCATCAGCGGCCAGAAAGCTCTCGGCATGGAGACAGGTTTCGGCGCACAACATGAACGCGCTGAAACCGATGGCGACACCGGGGCTGGCGAAGTACCTCATAAGATGGTCTCCCTTCCTCAACGCTTCAGGCCCAGTGCGTCGAAGACGGCCTCGGTGACCACGTTCGACGCCGCACGCGGCGGCTGGCCGCGATTCACTGCCCCGCCGGTCGCGTAGTTGAAGTAGTTTTTCGTGAATCCGATGCCGAGTCGCCTGGCAGGATCGGCGTAACCGAACGAGCCGCCGCCGCCGACGTGGCCGAAGGCCTCCTCGGAGGCGAGGGGTCCCGTGTCGCGGCCTCGCCGATATCCGAGCGCACGCCGCGCGCGGATCCAGTACACCTCGTCCCACTCGTAGCTCTGGAGCTCGATGCCGGCGCGCACGCGGGCCTCGGGCAGGACGCGCACGCCGTCGAGCTCGCCCCAGTTGGCGAGCATCGCGTAGTGCCGCGCCAGGCCGCGCGCGCTCATGATGCCGCCCGAGCCGGGAATCGACGCCTGCTGGACCTCGCGCCGGTTGAACACCCTGGCGACATACGAGCCCGCCGGCTCGCCAACCATCCGGGCATCGTACTCGGCCGGCGCGGGCGGCGCGTCGGTGAGCACCGCCACGCGCTGCAGTTCGCGATCGGGGACGCCGAGGTAGATGCCGTTGATGCCAAGCGGCTTGCAGATCTCGTCCTGCAGGAACTGCGCGATCGTGCGGCCATCGACGCGGCGCAGGATCTCGCCGTTGATGTAGCCGTAATTGAGCGAGTGATACGCCGTGCGCTGACCGATCGGGTACATCGGTTTCAGCGCCGCGATGCCGCGACACATGCGGTCCCAGTCGGGCAGCCAGTCGGGCGTGTAGCCAACCGGAGTCTGCGGCACGCCGGTCTGGTGCGACAGCGCATGACGCAGCGTTGCCGCTTCCTTCCCGTTCTGGCCGAATTCGGGCCAGACCTTCACGATCGGCATGTCGTAGCTGATCTTGTGCTTCTCGGCCATCACGTGCATGCATGTTGCGGTGACACCCTTCGTCGTTGACGACAGCATGAACATCGTGTCGCCATCGACGGGGCGCTTCGTCGCCTCGTCAGCCATGCCCGCCCAGGCGTCGATGACAAGCTTGCCGCCCACGTACGCGGCGACCTGCAGGCCGATCTCTGTCGTGTCTTTCACGATCGATTCGAGGACCGCGCGCACCTTCTCGTTGGCGGCGCCGAGCGGCGCCTGCGCAGATGCCGGCGTCCTCGCGAAGGCGGCCGCAGCCGCACTCATCGTGGCGGTTTCGAGAAGCTGACGGCGGGTCATGGTTGGGGAAGGCACATCGTCCTCCTGTTTCGAGTAATCTTAGGCCCGCTGTCAAACGGGAGGACGTGTTGCACACTGGACAACCGGCGCCTGCCGCCCACTCGCCGCTGCTGACCAGGACGTGGTACTCCTACTACGTCCTCGGCGCGCTCACGATCTGCTACGTGATCAACACCATGGATCGGTCGCAGATCCTGGCGGCGTCGCTCCAGTCGATCAAGAAGGAGTTCGCGGCCAGCGACTTTCAGATGGGCCTGCTGACCGGTGTCCCCTTCGCCATCTTCTATTCCGTCATGGGCATTCCGATCGCCGCGTGGGCCGACCGCACCAGCCGGCGCAACGTCCTGGCGCTCGCCGTCGCGAGCTGGAGCGCCATGACCGCAATCTTCGGGATGTCGGTGAATTACGCGATGCTGTTCGCCGCGCGCGTCGGCACGGCCATCGGCGAAGCCGGAGGCAGCCCGCCCTCGCATTCGCTCATCTCCGACTACTTTCCCAAGAGCCGGCGCGGCACTGCTTTCGCAATCTTCGCCCTCGGGGTACCGATCGGCACCTCGCTCGGTGCGGCGTACGGCGGCTGGGGCAACCAGAACTTCGGATGGCGTAACACGTTCATCCTCGCCGGCGTGCCTGGCGTCGTCATCGCGTTGTTCGTGTGGCTGACGGTGAAGGAGCCGCCACGTGGACTGTCGGACGGCGTCGCACGCAAGACCGACTCCAAGGTGCCCGGTATGCTTGAAGTGATGAGCTTCCTGTGGCGCCGCTCCTCGTTCCGTCATCTGTGCCTGGCGGCGGCGCTCCACTCCGTGGTCTGGTATGCGAGCAGCGCGTTCAACAACGCCTTCCTGCAGCGCTCGCATCAGTTGACGGTCGCCGAAGCGAGCTACTGGATCGCCGTCCTTGCCGCGTTCGCCGGCGGCGGCACGTTTCTCGGCGGGTGGCTCTCGGACCGTTTGAGCGCCAGATCGAACGACCGCCGCTGGTACATGTGGGTGCCCGGAGTCGCGACGCTCCTGTGCGTGCCGTTTCAATTCCTGGCCTTTCTGTCCACGAGCCTGGCCGTCGCGCTGCCGTCGTTCGTCGGGCTCATGGTGATGGCCGCCGTGTTCTTCGGGCCCTCCTTCGCCATGACGCAGGCGCTGGCGACGCTTCGTATGCGATCGGTGGCTACCTCGCTCCTGCTCTTCATTCAGACGCTGATCGGCTTCGGGCTCGGGCCGTCGGTCACGGGTTACATCAGCGATCGGCTCGCGCCGACTTACCAGGTCGACTCCCTTCGGTACGCACTGGTCATCATCGGCGTCGTCAACCTCTGGGCGGCAGTGCATTACATGCTCGGCGCGCGGACGCTGAAACAGGACCTGGAGACGACGGAGAAGCTTGCGACGGCGTAGAGCGCAGGCTTGAGCCTGCGCGTGGCCGGTCTCGCTGCATAGTCCTTGGTGCTTGGTTCTTGGTGCTTGGTCCGTCCTTGGTCCCTGGTCCGTGCTTGGTCCTTGGTCCCGGGTCCTTTCACAGGGCGCGGACCAAGGACCCAGGACCAGGCGCGGACGAAGGACCGAGGACGGACCTGGTACCAAGCACTAAGCACCAAGGACTAAGATCAAGCTGAATGTCAGACCAGTACGATGTCGTGATCGTTGGCGGCGGTGTCGCGGGCCTGAGTGCGGGGCTGACATCGGCGCGCGCCGCGCGGAAGACGCGCGTCCTGACCGGCCCGTCGATCGGCGGAAACCTGCTGAGCATCGAACGGATCGACGGCTATCCAGGCTTTCCGGACGGGGTCCCGGGCTACGACCTGTGCCCGATCATCCAGGAGCAGGCTGTCGCGGCCGGCGCGGAGTTCACCGCCGCGGAAGCAACCGGTGTTCAG
>DASTDQ010000590.1:0-6253 GCA_035710305.1 Vicinamibacterales bacterium
AAGGTCGCGCTGAAGGTTCCGCACAAGCAGCAGCTCGACTTCAGCGAGCTGCTCAAGGAGCCGCGGCTCCTCGCCTCCCTGAGCCATCCGAACATCGTCACCGTCCTCACCGCCGAGAGGCAGGAGAAGGTGTTCTTCATCGTGATGGAGTACGTGCGGGGCGAGACGCTGGAACATCTGATCATGCGCGAGGGGGCGCTCGATCTCTCTCGCGCGCAGGACTTCAGCTGCCAGATCTGCAACGCGGTGGATCACGCCCATCGCGCCGGCGTCCTGCACCGCGACCTGCGCCCGGGCAACATGCTCATCTCCGACGCCGGCATGCTGAAGGTCACCGACTTCGGAACGTCGAGGTTCCTCGAGATCGCTGCGCACGGCACGACCATCATCGGCAGCCCGGCGTACATGGCCCCGGAGCAGTTTCACGGCAAGGCGGTCTTCGCCAGCGACATCTATTCCGTGGGCGTCACGATGTACCAGATGCTGACCGGCTCGCTGCCGTACGACACACCGGCGCCGGCCGACATCGGGAAGCTCGAGCGCGGCGAGCTCGTGTCGGCGCCCCGGTTGAAGAACCCGAAGATTCCCAAAGCGCTGAACGACATCGTGCTTCGGGCTCTTGCGCCGGATCCCTCTGCGCGCTACCAGCGCGTCGCCGACCTGCTCGAAGATCTGCTTGCGGCGCGGGAGACGGCGCCGCGCCGCGCCGTTCGGCGCGGCAGCGCCTCGGCGAATGCCACGGTCGCCGAGATTCACTCGCGCCTGAAGGCCCGCGAGACGCGGCCGGCCCGGTTCTGCTGGCATTGCCGCAAGCCGCTCCACGCGCGAACGAACAAATGCCCGTTCTGCGGGGAGACACAGTAGTATCCTAGGCACGTCGGTTCAGGGGATTCATGCAAGTCCTCCTGCTGTCCATGCCGGACTCGTTCGAGCACACGCCGACGCTCGCAGTCCGGATGCCGAACGGCGGCCTGGCGTCGCTGGCCGGAAACGTGGACACCCATCACCGCGTCGCGATCGCGGACCTCATCCTCGCCCAATCCGCCGTCCAGCCGACCGTCATCAGACTGATGAACGAGCTCCGCCCGGATCTGGTCGGTCTCTCGGTGATGACGTTCCAGCGCGGCACGGCCAGGCGCATCATCTCGCTCGTCAAAGCCCTTCAGCCCAGCGTCCGAATCGTGGTCGGAGGCTATGACCCGTCGCTGGCGCCGGAGGCCTGGATCGATCCGTCGCTCGGAATCGACTTCATCGTCCGCGGCGAAGGCGACATCACCTTCCGGGAACTGCTGCGCGCGCTCGACCGGAACGCGCCCTTATCCAGGATCGACGGGCTCTGGTACAGGACCGCCGACGGCTTTCAGCGGAATCCGCCCCGCCCCGCGGCGCGGCTGGAGGACGGCGAGATCCGGCCGCCGGCGCGCGGAGGGCGCGTGCTCTCCGGCTACACGATGATGGGCCGGCCGATCGAGGTCATCGAGACCTCGCGCGGGTGCACCTTCGACTGCAGCTTCTGCTCGATCATCGAGATGCGCGGGCGCAACTTTCACCGCTTTCCGATCGGCCGCGTGATCGACGACATCCGCGACGCGCGACGCCGAGGCGCGACCTCGGTGTTCCTGGTTGACGACAACGTCACGATCGACGTGCCGCGGCTCGAAGCGCTGTGCCGGGCCATCATCGACCACGGACTCGACGACGTGCAGTACGTGGTGCAGGCCATGACCGCGCCGATTGCCACGCACGGCGCCACACTCGCCCCCCTGATGCAGCGAGCCGGTTTCCGCTACGTGTTCCTCGGCATCGAGAACGTGCTCGAAGGAGACCTCGCGTTCCTCAAGGCGACCGCCAAGAACAGCCGGCGCCGGACTGGCCAGGTCCAGAACACGACGCACGCCGCGATCGACGTGCTTCACCGGCACGGCATGCTCGTCGTCGGTGGCCTCATCGTTGGGAACCCGGACGACACGCCGGCGGCCATCGAAACCAACCTGGCGTTTGCGCGAAAGTACGTGGACTGGCCGTACATCCAGCACCCCACGCCGTACCCCGGGACGCCGATGACGCGGGAATTCCGCGAGCGCGGGCTCATCGTCAATTCGCGAGTCGAGGAGTACGACGGCACATCGGCCGTGACGCGGAGCGCGCACCTGGAGGCGGAAGAGATCGAGTTCATGCGCTGGAAGGCCGAGCGCTGGATGAAGGTCCGGCACATGCCGACCGCTGTTCGCCTTCATCCCGGCTTCGTGCTGCGGAACGCCCACCGCATGATGGCGCACACCTTCCGGGGAACGACCTGGCGATCGCTGGTGGGTCTCGAAACGGCGAAGGACGTGTTCCGGCGGTACCGGCAGATCCGGGCCCGCGAACGGCACTACCTGGATTGGCCCGATCCGCTCTCCCCGGCCGACGAGGCATCGCACCAGGAACGATCCGGCGCGCCGCTCCGCTGGGTTGCCAGCGGCCGTTAGCACCGCGAACGACCGACTGCCCCCTGCCCCCTGCCCCCTGACCCCTTCTCAATGTCCCCGTGACATTGGGTAATTCCAGGAAAGCCGGGTTACGATCTAAGCAACTCCCAATTCCCAATTCCCAACTCCCAAGGCGGGCGACTCTCAGATTGGGCGTTGGGAGTTGGATGTTGGGAGTTCGCGATCGAAGGGAGCACGTATGGGCCTTCCGAAAACCGGCAAGATCTGGATGAACGGCACGCTCGTGGACTGGCCGGATGCCACGATCCACATTGCCTCGCACGTCGTTCACTACGGGAGCGCGGTGTTCGAGGGAGCGCGGTGTTACGACACGCTCAACGGCCCGGCCTGCTTCCGCCTCGACGCCCACATGCGCCGGCTGCTCGACTCCGCCCGCATCTACCGCATGGAGTGTCTCTACGATCAGCAGACGCTCACCGACGCTACCCTCGATCTGATTCGTGTGAACGGATTTCGGGCGTGCTACATCCGGCCAATCGTCTATCGCGGCTACGACTCGTTGGGCGTCGACCCGCGCCCCTGCCCTATCGACACGGCGATCATGCTCTGGGAGTGGGGCGCCTACTTCACGAAGGAAGCGATCGAGGAAGGCCTGGACGTCAAAATCTCGACCTGGGCGCGTAATGCCCCGAACACGACGCCTGCCATGGCGAAGAGCGTGGCCAACTACGCCAACGCGCAGCTCATCAAGATGGAGGCGATCGCCGACGGCTACGCCGAAGGCATCGCGCTCGACACGCAAGGCAATCTCAGCGAGGGCAGCGGCCAGAACCTCTTCGTCGTGCGCGACAACATCATCTACACCCCGCCCATCGGCAACTCGGTGCTCTGGGGCATCACGCGCGACTCGGTGATCACCATCGCGCACGACCTCGGCTTCGAGGTCCGCGAGCAGACCCTTCCCCGCGAAACGCTCTATATCGCGGACGAGGTGTTCTTCGTGGGGACGGCGGTGGAGGTCACGCCCATCCGGTCGGTGGACAGGGTCAAGGTCGGGCGCGGCCGGCGGGGCCCCGTCACCGAGGCCATCCAGCGCCGGTTCTTCCAGATCGTCAAGGGCGAGGCTCCCGACACCCACGGATGGCTGCTGCCGGTCGGTCCGAGGGAAGCCGCTACTACGGGGGCCTCGAAGAGCCGATAATCCCGGCGGCAGGTCCCGACGGTCCGGCGCCGCTGCGCCCCATTCCCGTCGGGCCTGACCCCGCGACATGCACGTCAACGATCTTCTGAAACTGGCGGTCCAGAGCGGGTCGTCCGACCTCCATCTGAAGGTCGGGACCTACCCGATGATCCGCGTCCGCGGCACGCTCATTCCGGCCACCGAGGAGCGCCGCCTCGAGCACGAAGACGTCGTGGCGATGGCGGCCGCCGTGCTGCCCGCCGGCCTTCGGGACAAGTTTAGGGACAACCACGAGGTGGACCTCGCTTACAGCGTGGCCGGACTGGGCCGGTTCCGCTGCAACGCGTTCCAGCAGCGCGGCACCATCGGGATGGTCTTCCGCGTGATTCCGATGCGGGTGGCGTCGATCGAAGAGCTGATGCTGCCGAAGGTCCTGAAGAAGATCGCGGCGGAGGAACGGGGCCTGGTGCTCGTCACGGGGACGACGGGCAGCGGCAAGAGCACGACCCTGGCGGCGCTCATCGACGAGATCAACTCGTCGCGCACCGCGCACATCATGACGATCGAGGACCCGATCGAATACCTGCACCGCGACAACCGGTCCGTGATCAACCAGCGTGAGATCGGCGTGGACACTCGATCGTTCGGCGACGCGCTGCGGAGCGCGCTGCGGCAGGACCCGGACGTCATCCTGGTCGGCGAGATGCGCGACCACGAAACGATCCAGACCGCATTGCTCGCGGCGGAAACCGGCCACCTCGTATTCTCGACGCTCCACACGCTCGATGCGACCGAGACGATCAACCGCATCATCGCCGTGTTCCCCCCGCACCAGCAGAAGCAGGTCCGCATCCAGCTGTCCAGCGTCCTCAAGGCCGTCATCTCGCAGCGCCTGATGCCGAAGGCCGACGGCAAGGGGCGCGTGCCGGCCGTCGAGGTCCTGATCTCGACCGCGTATCTCCGGGACTGCATCCTCGACAAGGAGAAGTCGCACCTGATTCACGGCGCTATCGCGCAGGGCACCTCGCAGTACGGCATGCAGACCTTCGACCAGTCGGTGTTCTGGCTCTACGAGCAGGGCCTCGTCACCTACGAGGAGGCGCTGCGCTGGGCGTCCAACGTTGACGAGTTCAAGCTCAAGGTGCAGGGCATCCACACGACGGCCGACATGGCGCGGGACGAAATGGCCCGCACCGGGCAGTCGGGCGGCGCGCGGGCACCGGAGATCACTCGTTTCGGCGGCTAACTCGACTCTCGGCTCCTGGCTATGGCGACGTACAGAATCGACCGGGTCGACGTTGAAGCGACGGGGACCTCCCGATCCGCATGGACCTTTGCCGGCCGGATGGTCAAGGGGGTTGAACATCGGTACGACGTGACCGACAGAAACTCCACGTCGCGGAACAAATGGAGCTTCGTCGTACGCGTTCCTCACGACACGCACGGCCGCATCGAGGTGAGACCGGTGGCGACGCCTGGCGACAGGAGCTACGCAGGCCTCGATCGCCGGTCGATCACGTTCATGCGCGCAACGCGGCCGGGCTACACGGCCTTCCGATACTGCCCGTTGGCACTCGCGGATCCAACGGGCGACTCGTCTCGCGTCATCGCCCGCTCGACGGACAAGGGTCATCTGCCGCCCTGGCTACGCGGGCTGGGCCGGCGACTGAAGAAGAAGGACACCGTCAGAACGACGCGCGGCACCGATGGAGGCATGCTGGTCGTCCTCGTCCGCCCCGACGATCACCAGTTCATGATCGCCATGTTCATGGCGACGAAGGCCTGGGTCCTGAAGCGCCGTTTCACGCTCTGACGCGAGCGACCCTCGTGTCCAACGACACGTACGTTGCCGCTCTGAAGATGCTCGCAGGGCGTGAGCTCTCCGAAGCGCAGGTTCGTCAGCGCCTGGCCCGGCGCCAGCACGATCAGGACTCAATCGACGCCGCCATCGCGCGGCTCAAGGCCGATGGCGGTCTGGATGACACGCGGGCGGCAGGTGCAATCGCCCGGTCGCAGACGACGCTCAAAAAGCGCGGCAAGCTCAGAGTCAGGCGGGAAATCGAGGCAGCAGGCATCGCCCCTTCCATCGCCCGGCATGCCGTGGACGAAGCCTTCGCCGGCCTCGACGTCGAGGCGCTGCTGTCGGCAGCGCTCGCCCGGCGGCTGCGCGCCGGCGCCCGTATCGCCGACGACAAGGAGTTTCAACGCCTGTATCGCTACCTGCTGACGCAGGGGTTCGAAGCCGATCACGTCGTCGCGGCCCTGCGCAAGCGACGCCGGTCCGACTGACGCCAGACGCTGCGCTGCGTACGGGCAGACGTAGTGTCCGGCTTTAGCCGGACCTACAATAGTCAGCAATGACCTCTCGGGAGATTCGCGCCTCCTTCCTCTCCTACTTCGAACGGCACGGCCACCGCATCGTCGCCAGCTCGCCGCTCGTGCCGCACGAGGATCCGACGCTGCTCTTCACCAACGCCGGGATGAACCAGTTCAAGGACGCCCTTCTCGGCAAGGAGACGCGCAGCTACAAGCGGGCGGCGACCTCCCAGAAGTGCATGCGCGTCAGCGGCAAGCACAACGACCTCGACAACGTCGGGCCCTCGCTCCGGCATCACACGTTCTTCGAGATGCTCGGCAACTT
>DASTDQ010000591.1:0-3995 GCA_035710305.1 Vicinamibacterales bacterium
TCGACGTCATCGGGCGACTCGGCGCCGGCGACGGCGTCGGGCTCCTGAAGGACAAGATCAACAGCGTGACCCTGCAGGGGCACCGGCAGGTTCTGCTGAACCTGGGCGGCGTCCCGCATATCGACAGCAACGGCCTCGGTGAGCTCATAGCGGCGCGCACGACGGTGACGCGCAGTGGCGGTGACATCAAGCTGGTGAATCTCACCGCGCGAGTGCAGGATCTGCTGGCCATCTGCCGGCTGTCCAACGTGTTCGAGACGTTCGACTCCGAAGCGGACGCGTTGCAGAGTTTCGCAGTCGTCTCGAGGGTCTGAGCTCGAAGGCGGCAGCCATTCGAGCGCGTCACGTCCTTACGGCGACGTGACGCGGAGCATGTGCACCGGCAGCGTGCCGGCGGCCGCGGCATTGATGAGATGCGCCAGCCGCACGCCGGCCTTCTTGAGTTGTTCCCGCAGTACCGGTGACGCGGCCTTGAAGTACGCATCCGTGAGCCGATCGTTCGGCATGACGCGCGTCCCGTCGGGCTTCGTGTAGGCGCGGGTGCGTGCCAGCGCGAACGACTCGGCCGCCCACGCCACCACATCGAAGGTCTGCCACGCGGTGAGTTCAGCCGGCGTGATTTCCTTGTTCAGCGCGGCGCCGTCCAGAACAGGGTCGGTCAGTCCGGCCCGCTGCAGCACTTCTTCATCCCACACGCTGTGGAGACTTCGCGTGTCGGCGCCGCTGCTCGCGCGGACGTCGATGAGGTTGCCTCCCTGGTCCTGGGCGAAGCCGACGTGCAGCGGTTGGTGCAGATCGCCCACGAAGTGGCCAAGGAAACGCAAGGCCAGCACGCGGCGCTCGCGTTCACGACGGTTCGTGGAACGGGGAAGGGCAATGTAGCGGGCGTACCGCTGAATCGCGACGGCGACGCAGTCCAGCGACGCGCAGTCGCGGGCGAGGTCAAGCGTCGTGAACTCGCGCGACACGTTGATGAAGTGGTACTCGTAGGTGCCTTTGAACGTGTCGGTGCGCGCTTCATCCGCCCAGATGCACCCCTGCCGAAACGTCAAATTGCGCCCATCGTCGGGGTGGGCGGCCTGACAGCCCGGGCAACTGTCGAAGGGATCCGTGACGTCACCAACGTCGGCCCGGACGGCGTTCACGAGGGCGCGGCCTCCGGGTGTGAGTCGATTGAACGCGATCTCACAAACGATCTGGTGGCCCTCGCTCCCGAACCCGAACGAGTCCGTCACGCCAGCGAGCGAGACGACCAGGAGCACAGCACACGTAGTCAGGCAGCGGGAGTGCGACATGGCCATCAAATTGGTCCCCTTCCGGCGTTGAGAATGCCCTGCGGATCGAACATGCGCTTCAACGCGCGCGCTGGCCCGGTCCGGTCCGATCCGCCGCCCCAGACATCGGTCTGCTCCTTCAGGCGGCGGGATGCACGCAGCACGACGACGTGTCCGACCTCACTTCTCGAACGCAGGTCCGTAATCGCGGCGGCACACGCGCGATCGTCTCCCTCGAGGCGCAGCAACCCCGCACCGATCGTTCTCCCGGTGAACATCGACGGGCGGCAGCCGTGCCGGCGAAGCTCGTCGAGGCTGGCGAGCACGACGGACAGGTTGGCCGGCAGCCAGCTCAGTCTCACGATCGTTCCGCCCTCCGACCATGGCGCGCGCACCTGCTCGGCCCAGAACGCCTGCTCGTCGTCCCCGGTCAGGATCGACGCCGGGCTCGACAGCAGTCGAGACGCTTCGGCAGCCATCGCCTCGGTCGCTTCCCCGCTCGACGCCATCCGCATCAGGAGTTGAAATCGCGCCTTGTCCGAGACGTGCACGTCGAACGACGTCAGCTCCACCTGGCTTGCATTCAAAGCGGCAACGTCGCGCGCCAGCGCGCTGCCGTCCATGTAGGTGGACACGAGCGTCCGCGACGCGCGCGGGAGCGGCAGCAGCTTGAAGGTGGCGTCGACGATCGCTGCGAGCGTGCCGAACGAACCGCTGACGAGCTTTCCAAGATCGTAACCGGCCACGTTCTTCACGACCGTCCCGCCGGCCTTGACGAGGCGGCCGTCGGCCATGGCGAGCGTGATTCCGATCAACAGGTCCCGCGGAGTGCCGAAGCGATGGCGGAGCGGCCCGCAGTCGTTGGTCGCAATCATCCCGCCGATCGTGGCGCCGTGAAACGCACTGTCTACAGGAAGGTACTGACCCTGCTCGGCGAGGTGGCGGTTCAACAGCATGAGGGGCATGCCTGCCTGCGCCGTCGCCGTCATGTCGCCGTGTCGATGCGCCACCAGCCGAGCGAGGCCCGCCGTCTCGACGACGAGGTCCACCGACGCAGGCGAACGCCCCCATTCGATCTTCGTGCCGCCCCCGCGCAGCACGGTACTGTGCCGGTCCCGCGACGCGCCAGCGAGCGCGCGGCTCAACTCGTCCGGGCTCTCCGGCCGCACGACATGGCGCGGGACGACACCATCGATGGCGTCCGCCCCGATCCCCTCACGAGACAGTGTGTTCACGCTTCTCTCTTCTCGCTTCTCAGTTCGTGTTCACGTTCACGTTCTGTTCGGCGTTCGTAATTGAGCGTGCGACGTTCCAACCGGGAAAGCGGGGGCGGTCGGAGCCTGAACACGAACCGAGAAGCGAGAAGACTGAAGTGTGAACGACAGATCTCATTCTCGTGGCGCGAACCTCGTTTTAGAACCGCTCGGCGAGGCCCGCTCGTTCGACTGGATGCTGCCGGTACGGACCGGGAACTTCGCCGCACAGCCTGGGCGTAGGCAGGACCTTGCCCGGGTTGCACAACCGTTTCGGATCGAACGCGTCGCGGACGCTCTGCATGACGTCCAGGTCGTCGCTCGAGAACATCTTCGGCATGAACGTCGTCTTGTCCGCGCCGACGCCGTGTTCGCCGGTAATCGACCCCCCGGCCTCGATGCAGTAGATCAGGATCTCGCCGGCGACCCTCTCCGCCAGCGCCGCCTGTCCCGGAATGCGCTCGTCGAAGCAGATGAGCGGGTGGAGGTTGCCGTCGCCCGCGTGGAAAACGTTTCCGATCCGCAGGCCCTCCCGCGATTCGAGCAGGCGGATCCGTTCGAGCACTTCGGGCAGCTTCGTACGCGGCACGACGCCGTCCTGCACGTAGTAGTTCGGCGAGACGCGCCCGATCGCGGCAAACGCGGCCTTGCGGCCCTTCCAGATGCGGGCACGCTGCGCCTCGTCCTGCGCAACCTCGATGCGCGTCGCCCCGGTCTTCCGGCACGTCGCCTCGACGATCGCGAACAGCTCCCTGACCTCCGCGGCCGGGCCATCGAGCTCCACGATGAGAATCGTGTCCGCGTCCGGGAAGTTGGGGTGCACCGCGGCCTCCGCGGCCTGAATGGCGAGCCGGTCCATCATCTCCACCGCCGCCGGGATGATGCCGGCCTTGATGATCTCGGAAACGGCCGATCCCGCTTCCCCGATGCTGTCGTAGGCGGCGAGCAGTGTCTGCACGCTCTCCGGCTTGCGGAGAATCCTGACGACCGCTTTCGTGACGACGGCCAGCGTGCCTTCGCTGCCGACGATGAGCCCCAGCACGTCCGGGCCCGGCGCGTCGGCCAGCGGGCTTCCGAACTGCACAAGCTCTCCGTCGGGAAGCACGGCCTCGACCGCGAGGATGTGATGAACGGTGAATCCGTACTTCAGGCAGTGGGCGCCCCCCGAGTTCTCGGCAACGTTGCCGCCGATGGAGCACACCTGTTGACTGGAGGGATCGGGCGCGTAGTAGTAGCCGAAGGGCGCCACCTGACGCGTGATCTCCAGGTTGGTCACGCCGGGTTCCACCGTCACGCGGCGGTTGGCGATGTCAACGTCGAGCACGCGATTCAGCCTGGCCAGGCTGATGACGACCCCGCCCGGGACCGGCAGCGCGCCGCCGGACAGTCCCGTCCCATGCCCCCGCGCGACGAAGGGAAGGCCCTCGCGGCTGCACAGCCGCACGATGGCCTGGACGTCGGCCGCCGA
>DASTDQ010000592.1:0-2032 GCA_035710305.1 Vicinamibacterales bacterium
CCGGCCGCCGAGAGGAGGAGCGCGACCAGCCCGATCACGGTGAGCATCGCGGCCAGCACGTAGGTGCTGCCCAGGTCGTCGAAGAGCACCTGCGACATCGTGGCGACGTCGTGAATCGGCTGATCGCGATCGATACCAGCGACCTGAGCACGTATCGCCGGGACGAGCTGCAGCGGGTCGGCGACAGAGGTCTTGACGACGACGCCGAACTGCGGGCTCGGTTGCCGGGTCGCCGAGACATAGACCAGCGGTAGCGACCCCTGATCGACGTCGGAGTTTCGCGTATTGCCGACGACGCCAACGACCGTCAGCCATGCCGGGGTCAGACCCATCGAGTCGCTCCGTGTCGTGGGGTCTGACCCCGGTACGTCGAGGGCGACGCGCGAGCCGAGCGGATCCCGGCCCGGCCAGTACCGCCTGGCCGCCTCTTCGTTGATGACGGCGACAGGGGAGGTGTTCGCCGATTCGGCCTCCGAAAACGCGCGCCCGCGCCGGATCGGAATCCGCAGCGTCGTGAAGTAATCGCCCGCGATGGCTGCGCGCGCGACCAGGGGTCTCGCTTCGAGCCGCGCCGGAGCGTCGCCTTCGACCGTGAGCCGGACCATGGGTTCGCTGTCGACGATCGGCAGCCGATCGACGATGCCGACCGAGGCGATGCCTGGAAGGGCGCGGAGGCGTGACATGACCTCGTTGGCGAAGCGATCGATGGTTCCCGGTTCCTCGTACTTCGACCCGGCCAGCCCGACATGGAAGGTCAACACCTGCGCCGGATCAAATCCCGGACGGATTTCGCTGAGCGTCCACGTCGTTCTCACGAGCAGCCCGATCTGGACCATCAACACCATTGCGGCGCCTGCCTGCAGACCGATGATGACGCTTCGGACGCGGCGAGTCCGGCTCGAGGCACTCACCTCGCGAGCACCGTCTTTCAGTTCCTGTGGATCGGGAGCCGCGGCGCCAATGGCGGGGAGCAGGCCGAAGCCCAGCGGGGCGACGAGCGCCGTCACGAACCCCGCGACGAGCACACGACCGCTGATCCGAATCTCCGCGAATCCGAACGAGTCGCCGCCCAGCCATCGCAGGGCGTCGACACCCCATGCGGCCAGCAGGAGGCCGACGCCGCCGGCTGTCAGCGAGAGCAGCGTGCTTTCCGTCATGAGCTGACGGATCCGGTCGGCACGGCTGGCGCCGAGCGCCGTGCGGATCGCGAGCTCGTGCCGGCGGCCCAGCGACTGGGCCACCATGACGTTCGCGACGTTTGCGCATGCCACGATCAGCACGAGCAGCGCGATCGTTCCAAGAAGTGACAGGAGGAGACGCACGTTGAAGCCCGAGGCTTCGATGATCGGCAACACCGACGCGCCGATTCGCTGGTTCGTCTCCGGGTGCTCGACCTGCAGACGGCGTGCGATGGCGTCGAGGTCGGCTGAAGCCTGCGCGCGAGTCACACCCGGTTTGAGTCTTCCCGTCACGATTACGTTGCGTTCGTTACGCCCGGACCGCAGCGAATCCAGCACCAGCGGCACGAACACGTCGGCGTCCTTGAAGAGCCCGGTGCCCGCCACCTCGGGAAGAACGCCGATCACGGTGTGAGGCACGCCGTCGAGCCGCAGACTCTGCCCGAGAATGCCGGCGTTCGACGAGAACTGGCGTTGCCAGAACCCATGGGACAGCAGCGTGGCCCGTGTCGTCCCCGCCTGTCCCTCTTCGGGCCGGAATCCACGTCCGAGAATCGGAGTGAAGCCCCAGAGCGCTGGCAGGTTCGCCGTCACCCTGATGGCCGACACCCGGATTGGTACATCAATGCCGGTCAGGTTTGCCGCACCCATTTCGAAGCCGGCGAGCTCGTCAAAGGTGGAGGAGCCCGCGGACCAGTCGGCCAGATCGGGCACCGACGCGGGGATGCGAAAGACGACGCTGCGCCCGCCGACGTCCGACTGGATCACTCGAGTGTCGGTCGATGCTGCGTACACGAGGCCGCCCCGCTTGGGGATGGGAATGAAGTGCCAGACCGTGTCGATCGCGCTATAGA
>DASTDQ010000593.1:0-6105 GCA_035710305.1 Vicinamibacterales bacterium
GCGAACAACGAGCTTCGACCGCGATTTTCCGGCCGCGACAACGAAGCGGCCGGTAGTAATCCGCGAAGGGCATACCACTAGTGCCGGTCATGAAATCAGCGACAGCGCTCGCCGTGCTCCTCGCCTGCGCGGCAGCCATCGCCTCGGCTCAGAGTCCGTCTTCTGCTTTTGCCCGCGGCAACAGCTTGCAGTCCTGGCAGAATCCCGGACTGAAGAGCGTCCTCGCCAAGTGCAAGACCCCTCCGGCGCCCTTCGCGATTCCGGGCGCGGGCACGGCAAACGCCAAGCCGGCGCCGCCGCCCGAGCCGCCGGCTCCGCCCGCGTCAACAGCCATTCCCGGCGTGATCGCCGCGGGGCAGACGTGGAAGGTCGTGTGGTCGTGGGAGGGCAACAACGCCGACGGCATCATCGCCGGTGACGAGGGCACGATGCTGTTCGCCAACAACGACGCGAGCAACGTGATGAAGCTCGACCCGGCGACGGGCCTCGCGTCGATCATCCACACGGATACCAACACCCGCGGCGCCCTCTCGCGCAGCAGGAACGGCGCGCTGTTTCTTGCGTCCAGGGGGCTGAATGCCGGCATCCTGCAGCTCGAGCCGCAGCGCAAATCGTTTGCGACCTCCTTTCGCGGCGAGCCGCTCGACTGCGCCGGCGGCGTGGTGAACGACCTCGTCGCCGACGGCCGCGGCGGCGTGTATGTCTCGATTACGGGGGGCGGGCTGTTCGACGCCAATCCGAAGGGCGTCGTCTCGCAGTACGGGAGGGCATGTCAGCGGCCAACGGCCTGAGCCCGGACGAGAAGACGCTGTACGTCACCAACGGCGGGGTGGTCATCGCCTTCGACGTCGGGCCCGACGGCGCGCTGACGAGGCAGCGGGAGTTCGGAAAGCTGCGCGGCGGCCAGGGCGGCGACGGGTCGGCCGTCGATGCGCAGGGGCGTCTGTACGTGTCCACCGGGGCATCGGTGGACGTCTTCACCCCGGCCGGCGAGTTCCTCGGCAGCATCGTGGGGCCGCAGGGGCTGCACGGCACGGCCTTCGGCGGCCGCGACGAAGACGCTCTTCGCCATCGTCTTCTACGGCACGTGGGGCACGGCCAGCGCGCGAAACCGGGTGATCGCGATTCCGATGATCACGGAGGGTTATAAAGGTCGGGCGAAGTGATCACGCGATTCACGAAGTGGCATCCACTCGTCCCCCGGCGGCATCGATCAGAAGTTGACGATAGGTCCGGATAGCAGCCTCGTACTCGCGGATGCCGATCCGCTCGTCGATTCCGTGCATGCGCTCGAGCTCCCGTGACGTGAGGCGCAGCGGAAGAAACCTGAACACGTTGCGGCTGAGGCCGCCGTAATAGCGCGCATCGGTCACGACCACTACGAGATAGGGCGCGACGATCACGTCTGCAGCCACGCTTCGAATCGTCCGCTCGAGCGTCCTGAAGGCCTCGGAGTCGATGCTCGACACCTCCGACGGTTCGGCGGCAAAACGTCCGGCCGTCTTGACACTGACACGGTCATCGCCGACCACCCGGGTGACATGCTCCACGACTGTCGCGACCGTGTCGCCGGGCAGGATGCGGAAGTTGACGACCGCCATGGCGTCAGCTGGAAGCACGTTGTCTTTCGTTCCCGCCTGGAAGATCGTCGGTGCCGCGGTCGTCCGGACCATAGCGTTGGTGCCGGAGTTCTTCTCGAGGCGCCGCAACAGAAGTGGACGAGTCAGCCAGAGGTTTGCCAGCATCGTTCGCTGCAGCAACGGCAACCGAGGCCTGATCCGGTCGAACAGTTGCCGCGTCGGCCCTTCCAGCCGAACCGGCATCGGGTTCGCCTCCAGCCTGGCAATCGCAGCGCTCAGGATGCCGACCGCGCTCTGTGGTGGAGGCAGTGAAGAATGCCCTCCGGCTGTGCGGACGCTCAGCTCGAGAGAGACGAAGCCCTTCTCGGCAATTCCCACCAGCGCGACTGGCTGGGAGAGGCCGGGCAGGACGCCGTCACCGATCACGCCGCCTTCATCCAGCACCATCTCCAGCTCGACGCCACGAGCCTTCAGCAGCGCGGCGATTTCGCGAGCGCCGCGCGCTCCGCCGACCTCCTCATCGTGCCCGAAGGCCAGATACACCGTCCGGGTCGGACGAAAGTCTTCAGCAAGAAGCATCTCCACCGCTTCGAGGGCGCCGAGGACGCCGGCCTTGTTGTCGATGGCGCCGCGCCCCCAGACAAAGCCGTCGGCGATGCTGCCACTGAAAGGGTCGTGCTGCCACTTCCCGTCGGAGCCCGGCTCGACCGGGACCACGTCGAGGTGACCGGCCAGCAGCAGCGGCTTGAGCGATGAGTCGCTGCCTGGCCACGAGTACAAGAGGCTATGAGTCGCAACGCTCTCCCGCCGGAGCTGTCGGTGGACTCGCGGAAACGCCGCTCGAAGATACGCGTGTATGGCGTCGAAGGCCTCCGCATCGAACGCGTCAGGATCCTCGGACGAGATCGTCCGGATGCGGACCGCACCGGCGAGCCGGTCCCCGGCACCCTCGGGCACCGTGACGTAGCGCGCCGGGGCGGCTGGCGCCCGTGTCGAATCGCCGCGCGTGTCCTGGGCAACGACGAATCCGACAAGCAGGGCGATTGACGAGCCGAGCAGCAAGATGAACGGCGATCTGGTGGTGCGCATCGGCGGTGCCTACGACTCATTGCGCGCGGGATCCACCTGGAAGCGGAGCATCATTCCGCTCTCGTGGTGCTCGGCAATGTGGCAGTGCGCCATCCACACACCTGGATGCGTGACTTCGAGCAGAATGTCGACCGTTTGTCCGGTCGGGACGAGCACGGTGTCCTTCCAGACGAGATTCGGTTCCACCACGCCATCCCGCGACAGGATCAGAAAACGTCCGGCGCCGTGGACGTGAAACGGATGGGGCATCGGATGATCCGAGTCCATCTCGTTGACCAGCCGGATCTTCACCTGGTCGCCCGCGTGGAATCGCCAGTCGATCGACCGACCCTCCGCACCCGTCTGGCGGTCGATCAGCTTCCAGCGCATGTTGGCGGGATTGGTCATTCGGTTCACGTCCACCATGTCGTCTTCCCACTCGATACCGGCTGGCCAGTTGTCGTTTCGGGCCTCGTGGTCGTGCTGATGGTCGTCATGCCGATCGAGCCCGGTATCGGCATGTTCGTGTTCGCCGTGCGACGCGGCTCCAACCAGGTCGGCCGGCACGAGCTTCATGCCGCACTTCGGGCAGCGTCCCGGTTGCTTGCTCGTGATCTCAGGATGCATCGGGCAGACATACTCGACGGCTGCGCCGGGCGGCGCTTGCCGCTCGCCCATGTCCATCTCGGCAACGAGCGCCAGTATCTCGTCGGGTGCGGCATCGAGGTAGCCGGCCACCCGGCCGCGCTCGGCTATCAGGTCGGAGTTCGCCCGCAGGATTCCGAATGTCGACGCAAGTGACGGCTCGGCGGGTTCCGCTTCGACCGTGATCGTGCCCAGCTCGTACGTCCGATCAGGTGTCCGGTGCTCGAGCCTCACTTGACCCGGCTGCCCGAACAGCACATCCGCCACAGCCCGTTCAGACGGGGCAATCAGCACGCCGTCCACGAACGTCTCCCGCTCGCAGCGCCCGCTGTCACCGCCGACAAGCTTCATCCGCGCGCCGGCGACACCCACGTTGAAGACGCGCGTGTTGGCCGTGTTCGTCAGGTAGAGGCGAACGACCTCACCCTGCTTCGCGCGAAGTGACGGTTCCGGCTCGCCGTTGACCAGCAGGACGTTCCCGAACCGGCCCATGGCGGTATACGTGGGATGCGTGCGGCTGAACGGGGCGACCGCTCCGTGCTCCAGCAGAATGTCGTCGAGAGTGAGGCTCAGCTCACGATTCACCGCGGGCCAGTAGTCGGGCTCTGACGGGACCACGACGACGGTGCCGTAAAGACCCATCTCCTGCCCGTAGTCCTCGCGGATGTGCGGGTGATACCAGTAGATGCCGGGATCCGGGAATGTCAGCCGGTACGTGAACGTGCCGCCGACAGGAATCGGGGGTTGCGTTTCGGTGGTGCCGTCAAAACGGTTCTCCAGACGCAGGCCATGCCAGTGCACGGTCGCATCGAGGTCGCCGTCGTTCACGACGTTGACGACGAGTTGCGATCCCTGCTGCACGCGAAGCGTGGGCCCCGGCACGGATCCGTTGTAGGCGAGCATGCGCACCTCGGTGCCACCGAGTCGTTTGCTCACCGGAGCAATTCGAAGGTCGAACCGATCGCCGTCGGCCAACGCGACGACATCGGTGGCGAGCGCCGCGGGAAGACCTTCGGTCAAGGTTGGAAAGCGATCGGCGGCCGGCAGTGAAGCGTTCATCTGGTCCTCCATGACTTCTTGACGGGTGTTTCCGTGACTCGACGGGGCCAGCCCGAAGAACCCGGCCGCGCGGCCGTTGACAGCGAGGAAGAGCACGTGTTCGCCGCGCCGGCGCAGGCGCTCGGGCAGGTCGCCGAAACCTTCGACCGACACGCCGAGGCCGGCAAGGCGCGCGGCGTCCCCGAGGACGACGGTCTTGCCGGCGACATCCGCCGAGACCCCGACGTGCGCGATGTCGCGAAACCGATCGGCCTCGCGAACCTGGATATCGCGCTCGCGAGCGGATTCCAGGATCGCGGCGGCCACCTGAGGGTCGAGACCGCCAGCCACGCTGCCGGCCAGCGCGAGGAGAGCCGCTTCGTCACGACCCTCCACGGCGACGGCCGAGACGACTCGCAGTCTCCGGCTTTCGACCGCCATCCCTTCTCCCCCGAGGCGCGACGCCATCGACATGGGTTGAACGATAGCGGCGAGCCTGGGGAGGAGTCCTTCCGGCCGTATGGAATTTTTCTTGTAGAATTCTTCCCCCATGCCGGAAGGAACGAGCCCGGTCTACAGGTTCGGTCCCTTCGTGCTCGACGTGGCTGACCGCTCGTTGAAGCGCGACGGCGTGTCAGTCGCGCTTACGCCCAAACAATTCGATCTTCTCGTGGCCCTCGTGACGAGCGCGGGCCGACTCGTCGAAAAGGACGCCCTTCTGCGGGCCGTGTGGCCCGACGTGGCCGTCGAGGAAGGGAACCTGACCAAAGGCGTGTTCACGCTCCGGCAGCTGCTCGGCGAAGAAGGCGGCTCGCGCTATATCGAGACCATTCCCAAGCGCGGCTACCGATTCGTCGCGGCCGTGGCCGGCGACACGGGCGCGCCCGCGTCGACCGTCCCGCCGCCGAGCGGGGGCGTCGCACCCGTTGAAAACTCCGTGGCGGTCATGCCCTTCAGCGACATGAGCGCCGGGCGGGATCAGGAATTCTTCTGCGAGGGGATGAGTGAGGAAATCATCAATGCCCTCGGTCGCGTCCCCGACGTCCGCGTCGCGTCCTACACCTCGTCAGTGCGCTTCAAGGGGAAATCCGTCGATCCGCAGTCGATTGGCCGCGAGCTGATGGTCTCGTGGCTGCTGGAAGGCAGCGTCCGCAAGTCAGGCGATACGGTCAGGATTGCGGTTCAACTCGTGCGCGCCAGCGACGGCTTCAGCGCCTGGAGCGGGCGGTTCGATCGGCGACTCGACGACGTCTTCACCATCCAGGACGACATCGCAGGAGTAATCGCCGAGACGCTGACGAAGCGCGTCGGCAAAACCGCGGGTCCCCTGGTCACCTCCACGACGTCGAGCACGGAGGCATATTCGCTGTACCTCGAGGGGCGTTATCTCTGGAACAAGCGTCCGGGGGACGTCGTCTGGCAGGCGATCGATCGCTTCGAGCGGGCAATTGCGATCGACCCGAATTTCGCTCCTGCGCATGCAGCCCTGGCCGGGGTTTATGGGACGCTCGGCGCCTGGGAGTCCGGCGTGCTTCCGCCTGGCGAGGCGCTCTCGAAGGCGAAGACGGCGGCGGCGCGGGCTCTCGAGCTCGATCCGGCGCTCGCAGCGGGTCACACGGCGGTGGGCTACACGAGGCTGCACTTCGACTGGGACCCGGATGGCGCGTGCGGTGAATTCGACCAGGCCCTCGCGTTGAACCCGGCCTGGGTGGATGCGCACCACTGGCATTCGCACGCGCTCTGCGCCGCCGCCCGATTCCCGGAGTCGCTCGCA
>DASTDQ010000594.1:0-6089 GCA_035710305.1 Vicinamibacterales bacterium
ATGGCGCCCGGTTGGGTGGTCATCGTGAGCAGGACCAGCGGCAGCCGGAACAGGAGCCGCGGGGCGCTCGCCTGGAAGACGGGCCCCTCGGCGATGTCCAGCGACATCACACCACCGTCCGTGCCGAGGAAGATCAGCTCCCTGCCGTCGGCGCGCCATCGCGCCATGCCGAGCGTGCCGTTCGAAGACACCATCCACTTGCCCGACACCGGCTGTCCCTTCGCGCCCGGCGCTCCCGGGGCAAACGGCTGCACGTACATTTCCTGCTGGCCCGACTAGTTCGAGATGTACGCGATCCACCGCTGGTCGGGGGAGACGTACGCGCCGAGTTGTCCCCGCTCGCCCTGGATCACTGGTATCGGCTCGCGCTTCTCATGCGGAACGCCGGACACCGGGAGCGCCCAGATGTCGCCCCCGTCGGTGTAGACGAGGAAGCGCCCGTCGCGCGTCCAGTCTGTCAGTGATGTCGGTCTCGTCTTGAACTTGTGGAGCAGTTCTTCGGTGCCCGACCCGTCGGCCGGCTTCGCATAAATGCCAGTGAAGCCGTCGCGGTTCGAAATCCACGCGATCCGGCTTCCGTCGGCCGACCAGACCGGCTGCGTGTCTCCCCCGGGATCGAACGTGAACCGCGTGCTCGTCCCCTTGCTCAAGTCGATCTGCCAGATGTCCTGGTTGTTCCCATCGTTGCGGACGATCGCAGCCCTGGTTCCGTCTGGTGAGAGCTTCATGACTCCCCAGCGTCCGGGCTCGCCTGCCGGACGGCCTGGCTGCCCTTCGCGGTCGAACCATGTGAGCTGCACGTTCTGCGATGCGGGCCTGAAGTACAACAGCGTTCCGGTGTTCGACGTCGAGACGAAGGCGACTCCGCCGAATCCGAAGTTCGATGCTGCGATCGGGTCTGCAACTGGAACGGGCTCACCCAGAAGCTCGAGCCGCGCGGCGTCGAAGGGCTGCGCCAGCAGCGTGCTGCCGCGGACGAACAGGAGCTGCCCGATCCTGCCGTCCTGTCCGGGTGCGTAGATGGCGCTGTTGTCGGTCTTGACGAGCGGCGTCGCGTTCTGCTCCTCCGGCTTCGCGTCGAGCGATCCGACATGAACCCCCCGGCTCTCGGGAGCGCCGGTCCGAAGGTAGAGAAAGTGCCGGCCGTCGGGGAGAAAGTACGGCATGACGTGCAAGTCGCCCTGGCCGCCGCCCGTCTTGGTGACCGCAGTCGGAGTCCCGCCGGAGGCCGGCACCTGCATGATCCCTGCGCCGCTTCCGTAGATGATGATGCCGTCGCGACTCCAGGAGCCCCCGAGCGTACCCATCGCGGCATCGGCGATGACCTGCGGGGACCCGCCGGCGACGTCGATGCGCTGCAGCTTCTGGCCGGCCCAGTACGCCAGGTGCCGGCCGTCGGGCGACCAGAACAGCGCGAGCGTGTTGCGGTTGATCTCGACTCCCGGCAGTGAGGTGGCTTCCAGCCGATCCAGCGGGCGCAGCCAGATGCGCGCGATGCCGTCGGTCCCGAACGCACCATACGCGATCGTGCGGCCGTCGGGCGACAGAGCGAACACGCCCGAGGGAACCGGGCTCAGATCGGATGGGTAGGGAACCTGGAACCGCACGGCGTCCGCCGCGGGGGGCGCTTCGCGAAAGTGGACGAACGCGACGGCGGCGAATGCCGCCAGGAACAGCACCGCGGCCGCGGCGCTGATGCGCGACCACGACGATGTTCGAGCGGGCGCCGGCGACGCGGAAAGCGCGGCCCCGGCATCCAGAAGCAGCATCGCGTCGCCGATGTCTCTCAGCCGCCGCTTCGGATCCTTTTCGAGACATCGCCTGAGCAGCGGCTGGACCTTCGCCGGGACTTTGGTGAAGTCGGGATCCTGGCGCACGACCGCGGCCATCACGTCGGTCACGGTGTCGCCCTGGAACAGCTGCGTGCCGGTGAGCATCTCGTAGAGCACCACACCGAACGCCCAGATGTCGGCGCGCTTGTCCACCTCTTTGCCGCGAGCCTGTTCAGGCGACATGTAGCCGGCGGTCCCCAGGATGAGTCCCGCCTGCGTCGTCGTCATCGTTGGCGACGTGTCCGTTGCCTCAGTGCTTTCCGCGATGGCGACCTTGGCCAGCCCGAAGTCCAGCACCTTGACCGTGCCGTCGCGCGTGACCTTGATGTTGGCGGGCTTCAAATCGCGATGGACGATGCCCTTGGCGTGCGCGGCTTCGAGCGCGTCCACGATCTGGCCCGCGATGCGCAGCGCCTCCTCGAGTGGAACCGCGCCGGTCTTGATGCGGTCCGAGAGCGTCGGGCCCTCGACCAACTCCATCACCAGTGCGCGATCCTCGACGCCGTAGATCGCGGCGATGTTGGGGTGGTTCAACGAGGCCAGCACCTGCGCCTCGCGCGTGAAGCGCGCCATCTGTGCGGGATCGGTTGCCAGGCTGTCCGGGAGGAACTTCACGGCGACCTGGCGTCCGAGCTTCGTATCGGTCGCCCGGTACACCTCGCCCATGCCGCCGTGGCCGAGCTTTTCTCCGATCTTGTAGTGCGCGATGACGTCTGGATGCACGATGCCCGCCTCGGGATGCGAATGGTAGCATCTCTGGCGTCGTGCACCAGATTCTCGTCTACGGCGACTCGCTGACGTGGGGCATCATCCCCGACACCCGCCAGCGATGGCCCTTCGAGACGCGCTGGCCCGGCGTCATGGAACGCGCGCTCGGCAAGGCCGGCCACGACGTCCGCGTGATCGAGGACTGCCTGAACGGACGGCGGACGGCGTGGGACGACCCGTTCAAGCCCGGGCGCAACGGACGCATCGGCCTCGAGCAGCGCATCGAGGTCAACTCGCCGCTCGCGCTGGTGGTGCTGCTGCTGGGGACGAACGACTTCCAGTCAGTGCACGACGTCAACGCCGGTCACTCGGCGCAGGGGATCGCATCGCTGGTGCGCGCGATAAAGCTCGCTCCCATCGAGCCGGGCATGCCTGCACCGAAGATCCTGATTGTCGCGCCTCCGGAAATTCACGAGGCCAAGGGCGTCATGGCTGCGAAGTTCGAAGGCGCGCGCGCGAAATGCGCCGGGCTTGCGGCGGCGTACGCGGCCGTGGCCCGCGAGCTGGGGTGTTCGTTCTTCGACGCGGGGACGGTCACGACGACCAGCCGAATCGACGGCGTCCATCTCGACGCCGATCAACACGAACGCATGGGCGCAGCGCTTGCCGCCGTCGCAGGACCGCTGCTGCCCGGTTAGCGCGGGGATTCCAATCGACCGTTTCGACTCGTCAGGGAGGTTCGCGATGTCCACGAGTCCGCAGCACACAGGCACCTCACGCCGGGAGTTCCTGACCTCGACGGCCGCGGCCGGCCTCGGCGCCGCGTCCTGCGCACCGCAGATCGCGGGCGGCGGCGCGAGCCCAGCCGCCGCTCAGGCGCTCGTCGGCGATGGCAGCAAGCGGCGCATTCTCCTGCGAGGCGGCGTCGTGCTCAGCCTCGACACGAAGGTGGGCGACTTCGAGAGGGCCGACGTCCTCATCGACGGCAAGAGGATCGCGCAAATCGCGCCGAGCGTGTCCGCCGCTGATGCCGAGGTCATCGACTGCGCCGGCACCATCGTCATGCCCGGCTTCATCACGACGCACCACCATCAATACGAGACGCTGCAGCGCAGCATCATCGCCGACGGCCTGCTCGGCGGGGCGTGGCCGATGGAAAGCTACGGGTCGGTCGTGCAGAACATCTGGACCGCTGGCCGGATCGCGGATCCGAAGGACCCGTCCCGATTCATCTGGGACCTGGGCCGCGTGCCGTACGACCCCGAGGACTGCTACATCTCCCAACTCGTGGCCTGCCTGAGCGAGATCAGCGAGGGCATCACGACCGGGACGGACACGTCACAGGCCAACCATACACCCGACCACACCGACGCCATGATCAAGGGGCTGATGGACTCGGGCCGGCGCACGGTGTTTGCCTACAGCGGGGGAATCGACCGCAGCGCCGCGGGCATTCCCTTCGAGTATCCCGGCGCGATGAACGACACGACGAAAGGGATCGGACGGATCGCGAAGACCTACTTCAGCTCGAAAGACCAGCTGGTGACGCTCGGCTTCGCCGGCGGCACCGGACCGGCGTTCGCGGGCGCGTCGTACACCGGCTGGCAGCTCGGTCGCTCCTTCGGCGCATCGCTCCACAACCACGTCGTCGGCAACCCGATGGGGATCGTCAATGCGGCCGCGGACGCGAGGAATGGCTCGGACTGGTCCGACGTCACCTTCATCCACGCGACCCGGTGGCAGGAGACACCGCGCGCCCAGGTCGGCCCCGGCGCGTCCACCTACCCGGGCGGCAGCCGTTCGAGGCCGTGGGAGATCTGCCGGGAGCGAGGTGCGCACATCTCGATCGCCGTTCTCATCGAGATGCAGATGCGGCACGGGATGCCTCCGTTTCAGGAGGCGCTCAACCACGGCATCCTGCCCAGCCTGAGCCCGGACGTCGACTCGAACATGACGACCGACCCGTTCTCGCTGATGCGCGGGGCGTTCTGCCTGCAGCGGGCGCTGGCCAACGATCTGGCGTTCACGGAAAGCAACCCGGGCGGCCTGCCGATCCCGCAGCTCGTCACGTCCCGTCAGGTGATCGAGATGGCGACCATCGCGGGGGCGGCGTCCAATCGCGTCCTCGACAAGGTCGGCACGCTGACGCCGGGGAAGGAAGCGGACATCGTCGTCCTCGATGCGCGCAACATCAACACGTGGCCGATGAACAACGTGCCGGGCACCGTCGTGACGATGATGAACCCGAGGCACGTCCGCGACGTGCTGATCGCGGGACGTGTCGTGTACTGGAACCGGAAGCACGTGGGATGGGACATCGAGCGCCTCCTCGTCCAGATCGAACAGGCGCGGGAACGCGTGCTCGCACGGATCGGCGGCCCGGCCAGGGTGGGATCGCTTCCGCCGGGCAACAACAGCCTGGCCAACCCCTACCGGCCGAATCTGCTCGGAAATTGCTGCTTCAAGGGGCAGAATACGGACGCTCCCGAGTATGTGCTGAGGCCCTGACATGACCAGCCGACGAGCCTTTCTCTCGCACGTCGCCGGCGCGACAGCCGGATGCCTTCTTGCCGGAGGCGATCTCGTCAACGCCGGCCTTCGAATGCAGGTCGGCGCCCCGCCCGGCAAGCGCCGCGAACTCGTCATCGGCGGGCGTCGCGTGAAGACGGTTGACGTGCACGCGCACTGCTTCGTGCCGGAGGTGTGGGATGTCGTGAAGGACACGCCTCTTGCCGCGGCCGCGAAGGGGAGTCTCACCGGCAACATCGCGCTCGGGAACCCGCAGCGCCTGATCGACATGGACGCGCAAGGCATCGACGTGCAGGCGATCAACGTCAACGCCTGGGGATATTCGGCAGACCGCGCGCTGGCCACCGATCTCGTCAAGGTTCAGAACGAGAAGATCTCCCAGTGGTGCGCGGCCCATCCGGATCGGTTCGTGGGGATGGCGACCGTGGCCTTGCAGCATCCCGAGCTCGCCGCCGATCAGCTGGACGAGGCGGTCAGAAAGCTGGGGCTGCGCGGCGCGGCCATCGGAGGGAGCGTCGAAGGGCAGGAGCTGTCCGATCGGAAGTTCGATCCTTTCTGGGCGAAGGCGGAGCAGCTGGGCGTGCTGCTGTTCATGCATCCGCAGGCCGCCCAGGGCACGACGCAGAATCCGCGCCTGCAGGGGCGGGGCGGGCTGGGGAACACGATCGGCAATCCTCTGGAAACGACGGTGTTCCTTTCTCACTTGATCTTCGAGGGCACGCTCGATCGGTTCCCCGGCCTCAGGATCTGCGCGGCGCACGCCGGTGGATACCTGGCGTCGTACACCGGCCGATCGGATGCGCTCTGCGGCCGCGGGGGCGGCCTCGGCGCCGACTGCCGCGCGCTCAAGAAGAAGCCGAGCGAGTATTTCAGGCGCGAGCTGCTGATCGACACGATGATCTTCCGCGAGGAGGGCCTGCGGCACCTCGTCGCCGAAGCGGGCGTCGGCCAGATCGTGTACGGAACCGACTATCCCTTCGACTGGCCCGTCGGGATCGACTTCGTCCTCAACGCGCCCTT
>DASTDQ010000595.1:0-17144 GCA_035710305.1 Vicinamibacterales bacterium
GGAACAGCTGTTTGTACGTCCCAAACGCGGCCTGGTCGAGGAGCCGGACGATCACGAGGGGGACGACGACGGCCGCCAGCAGCCCCACCCCGCGGCCGACGATGAGCCACAGCGCGGGCCGCGACACGCCGTCCAGCCGGAGCAGGTCTCTCATGCGTGATTCCATTCGCACCGGCGGGCGGGCGGCCAGAGATCGTGAACCTGGCAGCTCAGAATGGGCGGAGAGAACCTGCCGGTCGCATCGATCGAGGACCCCTCCGAGAGCAGCAGGCGCTCCATCGTGACCGTGGGATGCCGTGGGTCGTGATGCGGACATGCGGTGTAGCCACACTGGTACCCGGCGGCCGCCACGGCGTCCACGACCCCCGGGGTGAACTGCCCGCCGGGATAGGCGAAATGAACGACGGGTTTTCCAAGGTGCGCCTCCAGCGCGCGCTTCGATCCGGCGATCTCTTCGACGGCAGCCTCCGGCGTTTCCATGGGCAACGACGCGTGCGTCTTCGTGTGCGAGCCAATGGTGAAGCCGGCCCGACCCATTTCGGCAATCATCTGCCATGTGAGCGAGCGCGGCATGTCGCTCGCGGCCGGCCCGACAACCGACTCGAGGTACGCCAGCACGCGCCTGACATCCCGCTGTGTGAGCGACGGAAGCAGTGCCGTCACCGTCAACAGGGGGCTCCTGGTCGTTGCGCGCGTCGGGAACAGATGCCCTGACGGGATCTCGAGCTCCTCCAGCACGCCGAGGAGCTCGCGACGGGGGTCGTCCCACCGCGCGAACGCCCTGGCCAGGAGGTGATACAGCTTGTCGTGGATCTGGCAGCCATCGCCCCCGACAAGGTCGGTCACGACGAAGACAGCGGCGGGGATGCCCATCCGCTTGAGCGTCGGGTAGGCCTGCTCGTACACGTCGCGGTACCCATCGTCGAAGGTGATGGCCGCGACCGGACCGTCGAACGGGACGCCGCTGACGGCGTGCTCACCGATGTCGTCGAGGCTGACGAAGCGGAACTGACGTCCGAGCCACTCGAGGTGGCGCTCGAACATCGACACGCTGATGAGCATGTTCGGCATCTCGGTGAGGGCGGCGACGGCGAAGTTCTCGACGACCCGGTGATAGCCGAGAATCAACGGCCTGCGCGCGCGCACGAACCCGTCCAGCACCGGCAGACGACATGCGCCGGCGATGGTCGATGCCAGCGCCACCTTCATCGACCACCGCGGCCACTCGTGGTTACGCAGCATGGCCGTCCCTCGACCGCATCCGTTGCGCAAGGGCACGCAAGGCCGACTCCGCGTCGACCCTCCGTCGATGCAGTCTGCCGCCGACGCGGGCAGGAAACAGATCGAGACGACCGAGTGGGCGTGTCTCGGCCGTCCACAGCCGCTTGTAGGACTCGATCCCATACAGCAGGTCGAACTCGACCGCGCCCTCGTCGATGGCGGCGCGGATCGTGAGCGCCATCAGGAACAGGCCCAGACTGTACTGGCGGTACCGCTGGTCGAAGCCGTGTTGATAGAAGTAGAACCGGCCGGCGTGCGAGAAGGCGTACATCGCGCCGGCCAGCTGGCCGTCGAGGCGGAGCCCGTAGAGCCGCAGGTAGCCGGCATCGAGAGCGCGTCGGGTTGCGTCCTGATGAAAGGCGTGAAGCTCCGGTGTCGCGAACGTCGTGGAGCCGCGATCGCCGGACCAGCGCCGATCATGAAACGCGGCAAGCGCCGCCAGCACGTCGAGTCGGTCAGCGGAACCGGCGACGAGTTCGAACCGGACGTCAAAGGTCCGCGCCACTTCCCTGATCCGACGGCGCACGTTTGCGCGATGCGCGGATCCCAGACTCGCCAGGTACGACTCCCAGGTGTGCCCGGCCAGGCGAATGAAGGGGCACACTCCCGCCTCGGCTTCCCGAGAGGTCCACCCACCGTGCTCCATCTGTCCAGCAAGTCGCAAAGCCAGTGAACCCGGAGGCAGATGACTGAGTCGAAGCGTGAGCCCCTGTGATTGGAAGGCTCCGGCCAAGGCCTCGACCGCCACAGCTTCGCACCCGCGCCGGACGATCAGGTCCAGATAGTCGGAGCCGGCGGCGCCGGTGCCCAGGAACTCCAGGCTCGACAGCCACGTCAGAGGGCGACGGGCGATCCGGAGCGGCGCAATGGCGACGATCTGGCCGCCGGTTCGGACGACGAACAGGTTGAGACGCGACCGTTCACCAAGATGGGTCCACCACGCGTACACCCATTCCCATGTGAGGAACGGGCTCGCGGTCGCGCTGGCGCTGAGCAGCTCGTTCCACTGTGGCCGCAGTGCCTCGAAGTCGCTCGGCCGGTCGATGATCTCGACCACCGTCGCCGACCGCAGTTCGTCAGGCGAGACGGCGTTCATCAGGTGGACCATGCCACCACCCGTCCCGGGCGTTTCTCGGCGAGGAGGTTCACGTACAACTGCTCCGTCGCCTCGACCATCCGGTCCACCGAGAACCGCTCTTCGATCCGTCGCCGTCCCGCGCAGCCGAGCGCGGCAGCCAACCCGGGATCCTTGAGCACTCGCGCGATCGCCTCGGCCATCGCGGTGGCATCGCCCGGGGGCACGAGGAGGCCCGTCACCCCGTCCGCGATGGCCTCCGGTGTCCCGCCTACCCGCGTCGCGACAGTCGGAACGCCGGCCGCCATCGATTCCAGCACGACGTTGGACAAGGCCTCATCGAGCGACGGCATGACGGAGACCGTGGAGCTCGCCAGCACGGCGGGCACGTCGGATCGGAGTCCGGTGAAGCGCACACGGCCGCCAATCCCAAGGCTGTCGGCCAGGCGGGTGAGCACCGTCAGATAGTGAACGTCCGGTTCGCCGGCCTCACCGACGACCAGGAAGTGGACTGTCGGGTAGCGATCTGCCAGCATCGCCGCCGCGCGCAGGAAGTCCTCGACGCCCTTCAGATGGTTCAGCCGCGAGACGACGGTCACGAGCGGCACACCAGGCGCGAGGCCGAGCTCCCGCCGGATGGCATCGGGATCGCCCGGCGCGTTGAAGCGACAGAGGTCGACGCCGTTTCGAATCACCACAATCCTCGCCGGGTCGTACCCCTGATCGAGCAGCCAGTCCTTGACGGCGTCCGCATTCACCAGGACGCGCGTGGCCAGGCGACAGACGTACTGCTGCACCCGCATCTGCATGGGCGTCAGGTACGGCCCGCGGTCGCGAATCGACGCGATCACGACCGGCACGCCTGCGAGCCTGGAAGGCGGAATGGCGAAGACGTTCCCGTAGAAGCTGTACGCGTGGACGATCTCGATGCGACGCTGCACGATGTGCCTCGCCAGGCGTGCCTGCTGCGCGACCGCCCGCACACTGCGAAACGTATCAATCGGGTACTCGCGCAGCGGCCGGCTGCGGCCCTCGGCCTCCGCGAGGAATGGTCCCACGCGCCTGAGGCACGCAAGCTCCACGTCGAATCGGTGGCGGTCGAGTGACCGGCTCAGCGTCATGAACTGGTTCTCAGTACCGCCGCAGAAGAACGTCGGCAGGAGTTTCAGGAGACGGATCGGCTCGGTCGATGCGGCTGTGCTCATTTACACCGGCTGTTGCGCCAGGCGAGACGACGCGACTGCTGCGCTGAAGACGTTCTTGACCGCCAGTGCCAGACCGGCGATGCAGAAGAAGTAGAACTGGTAGGCGACAGGGTGGAACATGGCTGCGACGGCAAACCCGACGAGGGCGACCTGAACGCCGCCGGCCACGATGCCCACGTCGCGACATGCCGTGTTGGAGACGGCGAGTCGCCTGACCCGCCCGGCGGCCCGGAACAGCGCGACAAAGAGCCAGAGGAAGAGCGCCAGCCCGGGCAGGCCCAGATCCACGGCGTACTGGAGGTACACATTGTGGACTTCCCGCCACGTGGGGCCCCGCTCCCGGTTGAGCGCGAGGACGTTCTGACCAAGTCCGACGCCGGTGAGCGGGTGGCGCGCGACGAACTCAGCGGCCACGGTCAGGTCGGTCCACCGTCCCTGGGAGGACCCGGTGGGATCCGACGAGATGTTCGTAATCGTGCTGAGTCGCTCGAGGTATCCCCGGGGTATGAGAGGCGAGCTTGCCGCGAGGACCAACACGATGCCCAGTGCCGCCACGGGGCGCCGCCTGGCCATCGTGACCAGGCCTACGATCCCGATTGCGACGAGCGTGAGGAAGCCGGCGCGCGAGAACGTGGCAACGACGGCGGCGATGCTCAGCAGCAGGGCACTTGCGGCCACAACGCGCCACGCCAGTCGCCGTTCGATCGCGAGCAGGGCCGCCGCAAACGGAATCAGGAGGTTGAGCATCAACGCCATGTCGTTCGGGTTCTCTGTCAGCCCCGAGCCTCCGACGTTGTAGCCGGCGATCCGCATGACGGCTCCGCTCGCCTCCAGGAACACGCCGGACCGGTAGTTCCGGATTGCTGTCACCGCGAGGGGTATCGAGCAGACGACGAGCAGCCGGAGGAACATCCGCAGCCGGGGACCGGTGGTGACCAACACGCCGATCAGCCAGAAGAACACGATTGCCTTGAGAAAGAGATCCGTGAGTACCGAGACGCTGCCCCCTGGCCACAGCGAGATGGGCACCGTCAACACCGCCCACGCGGCGAGGCAGAACGCGATCACGACTTCGGGGTGCCTCTGGCCCGGCCGCCGGCGGATGACGCCGCCCAACAGGTGCGCGATGATGGCCACCCCCGCCGCGAGCAGCGCGATGCGCAGGCTCCTGAACGCCGGGAACCATGCCTGTGGCGACAGAATCAGAATGCCGGTGAACGCGAACAACGCGCCGAAGGCGAGACGGCCGCCCGGCTGTGCGGTCAGACCGGAAGGCGCGGCGCGTTCAGGACGCCACCAGGCGGTGGTCGCTTCGCTCGCGATCACGGGTTCCCTCCTGTGAGTGGCTCTTGACTCCGGACATTCGGATCGGACCGTCCAGGAGATCGACGACCTCGAACCCCTGCTGACGAAACCAGCGAAACACCTCAGGGTAGAGGTACTTCGTCTGGTACGTCGGCGTGTACCAATCGAAGGTATCCAGCCACCGCCAGCGCCATCGGGGATCCATGGAGATCGGCAGCGCGAGACGGCACGCCTTTCCGACAACCGGAATTCGATAGAGGTAGTACAGCGGGACCGCCCCGGCCGCCAGCGCCCAGCTCACTCTTAGCGGCAGGCGGGTGCTGACGACGCGAATCGCGTCGGACATGTGGTGACCCGGTCCGTAGCGCGCGTAGACGTAGACCGCCAGCTTGCCGCCGGGCGCGAGCGTGTCCGCTACCCTGGCAAATGCGGTTGGCGGATCGGGCGTGTGATGCAGCACGCCGATGGAGTAGGCGAGGTCGAACGTGCTCGCCCGCATCGGGAGTGCGAAGATGTCGGCCTGCGCGAGGTGGACGTTGCTGAGGTGTCCGATATTGCGGTACGCGGCGTCGACAGCCAGCGTGAGGTCGACGCCAAAGACCTCGGCCCCCTTCGCGGCGGCGCGCTCCGCAAAGCGGCCGGCGCCGACACCGGCATCGAGCAACCGCCGCCCGGGAAACTCGTCGTCGCGCCAACCGGTTGTCGCACAGAGGGCGGCCTCGGACTCGGACGTGCGGTTGACGGAGTCCATCTGTACGCCGCGAAACCAGTGCCACTGGCGACCGAAGCTCTGCGCATACGACGCAGTGGGCACGAATCGCGGCACTCCTCGCGTGATTGGATACACCACGCCGCATCCACTGCAGGTCAGGCGCCCCTCGAGAATCTCGAGGCCGTCCTGGGATGCGTTGTGGAGACGCAGATCGCTGCGGCAGGCAGGACAGACGAACACATCCAGGGCGGCGAGCTTCATGGCCGGCCTGCCGAGGGTGCGCCCTTGGCGATCCAGGCCTCGGCCGGCATCGCATCCGCGATGGAGCGCCGCTCGGTCAGCCGTGACACGGGACGCCGAACTCCTGTCGGGCGGCGGACCCTCGTCGCACCACCGCCCCGCAGCATGACGCCAATCGTCTCGATCACGATGCGGACGTCGAGCCACAGCGAGCGATGCTTGATGTAGTACAAGTCGTAGCGCATCTTCTCGGTCTCCTCCTCGAGGGTGTTCGCGTAGCCGTAGCGCACCTGCGCCCATCCGGTGATCCCGGGCAACACCGCCGACCGAAGCCCGTAGAACGGAATCCGCTCCTCGAACAATCGGGTATTGCTGCTCGGGTGCGGGCGGGGACCGATGAGATTCATCTCACCTCGCAAGACGTTCAGGAACTGTGGGAGCTCATCGAGGCGAAAACGTCGCAGCCACTTGCCGAGGCGTGTCACGCGATCCTCGTTGTCTTTGATCCATTCGGATCGGAGCCCGCTGCTCGACCGCATCGTCCTGATCTTGATCAGCTGGAACGGACGGCCATCCCGTCCGGCGCGGCTCTGCAGGAAGAACACGGGACCGCGCGAATCCAGCTTGACGGCGACCGCGATGATTGCCAGCAGGGGCGCCACCACGACCAGACCAACAGTCGCCGTGATGACGCTCAGCGCACGGGCAGTGCCCTGCATGGTCCCGGAATTCCTGAATCCCTTCGACAGCACGAGCCGGTCCGGCGTGAGGGCCTCGATCGCCATCGCCCCCGTCAAGCGCTCGTCGAAGTCGATCGTGTCCTCGACGAGGATGCCCCGCACTCGGGACTGCAGCAGCGTGTCGAGCGGGAGGTTCGCGCGTCGATCGTTACGGGCCAGGACGATGTGCGTCGGTCGCAGGCGCCCGACGATGGAGGCGAGCTCGTCGAAGCAGCCGAGCCACCGGCTGGCGATCGGGCCGCTGGGAATGATCCGATCCACCACACCCAGGGCCACGAAACGCCGCTCGCGTGGTGACTCGATCTCTTCGATCAGCTTGGATGCAGTCGAGTTGGCTCCCAGGATGAGCACGCGCTTCACGAAGAGGTTCCGCACCGGGGTCTCGACCGCCACGGCGAGTCCGACGAGGACGACCACGGTCGCGATGCTGGTCGGCATCTGCCACGCGACCGTCGGCAGCATGTAGGTCGACAGCACTACTACCACCGGTGCGAGGGCGGTGGCGGAGACGCACATGAGGACGGGGTGTCGGCGGAGCGTAGTCACAAGGTTCACCGGGGCGTGATGGATCGGAGTCGGAGCGTCGGCGACGGGGAGAGGCGGCCTCTCGCGTGGCGTCGATCTGCGCGGGGGCGTCAGCGTGTGTAGTACGCGTCGTACTGTGACTGCGAGGAGTCGTCGCCGTTGTACACCATGCCGAGCACTTTGGACCCGTCAACCAGGTTCAGCGTCTCTTCGAGCAGCTTCCGCGGCGTTTCGTGGGCGGCGACCACGATGAGTATGCCGTCCACCAGTCGAGACAGCACCGCCGCGTCGTACACGGGAGCGAGCGGGGGCGTATCGATGATGACGAAGTCGTAGAGGGCGCGCGCCTCCTGGAGGAGGATCTCGAATCTGCGCGACCGGATCAGTTCAGACACGTGAGTCGGCACCGCCCCCGCCAGGATGACGGCGACGGTGCTTCCGGGGCTGAGCGGCCGGACGATCTGCCGCAGCTCGATGTGTTCGTCGCCGAGCCCCTCGGCCAGGCCAGCGCCTTTCACGCCGTGAAGACCGAGATGGGCGCCGACGGCCGGCCGCCGCAGATCGCTGTCAATCAGCAGGACGCGGGCGCCTGCGCCGCGGGCCAGGGCGACGGCCAGGTTGATCGACGTCACGGTCTTGCCGGCGCTGATGTCGGGGCTGGTGACGGCCAGTACGGTGACACCGCGCTCGTGTTTCAACTGCTCGATCCGCAGGCGCAGCCCTTGGTACTTCTCGGCTGCGAAGGTGTTCGGAGCCGTCAGGCTGACGAGCGCGGCGTCGATCTGTCTAGGCATCATCTCTTGGCCTCCATGATCTCTGCGCTATCCACCTCGAACCAGCAGTCGCACGAGGGACGCGTTGTCGTGTGCGACGTACGCGGAGAGCATTCCCAGGAGCACGAAGCAGACGAGCACCGAGGCGGTGAGGAGCGCGCCGCGCCGCCAGCGGGCCGCCCCGGACGGCCCGATGCGGGGAACGGCCACCAGCACGGGAATCTTGGTGAACCGGCGCAGGTCGTCCACGCTGTGGAACGAAGTGTCGAATTGATCGAGGAGGAGCACCACGAGGCCGGCCGCGAGCGCGGCCGCGAAGAGGGCCATGATCAACAAGCGCACGCGATTTGGCCCGCTGGGCCCCGTCGGAGGCACGGCCGCTTCCATGATCCGGAACCGGTCTCCCTGGCTGGACGTCTCCATGTTCTCGGCGAGCTGGGCCGCCTCGTACTCCTTCTGGAGCGATGCGTAGTGCTCCCGAGCGGCCTGGTGATCGCGGGACATCGTCGCGAACTCATTCTGGCGATGGGGCGCCCGGTCCAGCCGCCGTTCCACCATCTCGATCGTCTGACGGAGTGAGGCTTCAGCGGCCTTCAACGATGCGATCTCGGCGTCCAGGCTCTCGGTCGTGCGGGCGCCGCCCGAACCCCGTCCGGCCGTGACGGCCGTGCGCGCCGGTCCGGCCACAGAGGATCCGGCCGGGCCCGTGCCGCCGGCCTTCTCCAGCGCGGCGATCTCGTCTTTGATTCGCCTGACATCCGGATTCCGGTCTGGGAAGCCGTCCAGCTGCGCCAGCTCACCCTTCAGTTTCGCCAGCCGGGCGGCCTCGGGAGACGTGCCGGCGGGCACGGGGATCTCTGGCGAGCCACTGGTGACATCGAACAGCCTGTCCCGCTGGTCGAGCGCCCGAATCTGCCGGTCGCCATTGAGCCGCAGCTGCGTGTTCAACCGCTCGAGCGTTGCCAGGTTCACGTCGACCTGCTGCGGCAGCTCCCCGGCGTGCCGGTTGGTGTACGCCTCGACCTGCGTCTGGTCCAGCTCGAGTTGCGCCCTGGCGTCCCGCATCTGTGCCTCGAGGAACTCCGTGATGCGCGCTGCGTCCTTGGACCGCATCTGCTGGTTCTCGGCGACATAGAACGCGGCGATGGCGTTGGTCACGTCAGCGACCGCCGTGCGCGAGCTCCCGGTGAACGTCAGGTTGAAGGCGACCGTTCTGGCTCGGCCACTCACCTGCTCGGGGCCAGTCAGCTCGATATGGATGTCTCGTCGCACCTGCTCGAGCGCAGCGCCCATGTCGCCACCGGCTCGGAGATCGGGATACAGGTCGAAGCGGGTGATCAGATCCGTCAGGCGGGCGCGGCTGAGGACCTCCTGCTTGATCACGTGCAGGCGGCTTTCGACCTCGTCGCTCGCGTCCGCCCTGGCGAACGCCTCCTGGAGCCGCCGCTCGACGAGCACCACCGCTCTCGCCCGAAACAGGTCCGGCAGGTACACGGCAAACGCTGCGGCGGCCGCCAGAACCGACGCGAAGACCACGACGGCCACAGCCATCCGCCGCCGGAGGATGTGCAGTGCGCGAAGCAGAACCGGTTCTTCAGGCGTCGGCGAATGCGTCTCGGATGTCATGGCAATGTGTCTCAAGGGACGACGATGATGTCGCCGGGCTGCACGAAGAAGTTGTCCTGCGCTGAACCGTCGGCGACATTGCGATAGTTGAAGGGAATGCGTGTGTCGATGCGGCCGACCCGGCGCAGGACGACGATGCGATCGCGGGCAGCGAAGTCGGTGAATCCCTGGGCGAGCGCGATGATCTCGAGCACCGTCGACGGACTCCGCACGCCGTAGCGCCCGGGGGTACGGACCGCGCCGACGACCGCGACGGTGGCGCTGTTCACCTCGCGAACGATCACGGCGACTTCGGGGGAGGGCACATACTCCGACAGCCGCTGTGTCAGCTCCTGACGCAGGAGGCTCGGAGTCAAACCAGCCGCCTGAATGTCGTTGACCAGCGGCAACGAGATCTTCCCGTCTGGGCGGACGGGCACCGTCCGGCTCAGTTCGGGGTTCTTCCACACCGAGATGTCCAGCACGTCCTCGGGCCCGATCTTGTACTCCCGGTCGTCGGTGACAGTCCGCGCGTCCCGGCCCCGTGCGGCCGTCACGGCGGTTGGGTCGGGCTGGCGTGCGTCGCTTCGCGGCGGCACCTGGGCCAGCGCCACGGAGGAGACGCACAGACACGCATACGTGACGACGAAGGGTCGCATCATGGGATGACTCCAGTGGCCAGTCTCGCGGGCTGATCGGCATCGTCGGGCGGCCTGAACGCTCGACTGAGGCGCGGTGCGACGGTCAGGCGGACGAGCAGGACGTTGCGGCGCACCTGTTCGCCTGCGGATCCGCCGAGTGCGATGCTGCCGCGCTGAAGATCGGTGCTGTAGCTGACGGTGATGAGGTAAGGCTCGTGGCGCCACGTGCTGACCAGCGCCGCGTGATAGAGCGTCGTGGCGGGCGCGTCGAGAGCGGCGCTGCGGAACACCCCGAGAGTGGTCCCGAGGTTGAGGCGCCGGTGCGCGGTCCAGGTCAGGCTGGTCGTCCCCCGCTGCACCTCCACTGGACCGTGAATCCCGAGGACCATCGTGTCCCCGCGCCAGTAATCCACGAGGACGTGCGTTCCGGGAGTCTGACGGATGAAGGCCGCTCGCACCTCCGGGGTGACGACGCGGGACGATGTGATGCGTGGCCCGGCCTGAAGTGAGAGCTTCGTCCCGGCCCGCAACTCGCGCGCCCATCCGAGCACACTCGCGTGCGACCGGAAGACCGCGACGTCATCGACGAACCGCCGTTCGATATACCCGGCGCTCCACGTCGTGCGCGATGACGACTGGCGCGCGACACCAAGGTCGGCGATATGGAGGTCGCTCGCTGGCGAGCCGATCAGGGCCTGGTGCGTCCAGTCATAGTGACCGGTGATTGTCAACACGGGTGTCACGCGAAAGGCGACCGATGGCGTGGTCTGGAGGATCTGCGCGGGCTGCAGTGGGAGGAGGAGGCCCGCATTGAGCGAGAGGTCGCTGGCCGTCTCCGTGCGGTCGTACAGGCCGGTCAGACCCAGGAGCACCGATGGCGAGGTCCGCACGCGACCGTCGAACATGGCGTGCCGACGCGCGGCCAATGTCGTCGGCAACGTGTGCCGGGCAGACTGTTGCATGTCGAACGAGACGAGGCTCTGAAGGTTCACCGTCGGCGATCGGAGCTGACTTTCGAGAGACGGTTGAATGGTGGTGACGATGTCGGTGACTCCCTGCGGCGTCGAGAAGACGTTGTCGTCGTGCGCCGTGCTCACCGAGATCGCTGGCGCCAGCGTGGTGGTCGTCTCCTGCGCCCCGGCATTGGTGGCAGCCAACAACCCGACCGCCACGACGACGGGAATCCGTCGCGTCATCGCGGCCCACCGATCGGTCGCATGCCTGACGCCGCTGGCGCGCACGCCTCGACGTCTGCGCGGTGCACGTCGACCGCGACGCTGCGCCCGAGCATGTTCACCGAGACGACGAGCCGTCCTTTGGACGCACGGTCCTGCACGAAGATGCCTTCGAGCCCGGTCAGTGGACCCTCGGACACGCGAACGCGGTCACCGGATCGAAGGTGGGAGTGAGGGTAGACAGGCACCGCCGCCAGCACGATCCGCTGAATGGCGTCGATGTCCTCGTCTGGTACCGGCGTCAACCGTGACCACCCCGCTTCGAGCACGCGCACGATGCCGCGCGCCTTCAGCAGGTCGAGGTAGCGTGTCTTGTTCATGGCGTCGCGCACGAACAGGTATCCAGGAAACATGGGCGTACGGCCGGAGCAGTTCAGCGCGAGTCCCGGCGACCACGTCGGCAGCTCGGGCAGGAAGGTGTGGAATCCCTTTGCCGACAGTTGCCGCGCGACCAGGTGTTCGCAATGACTGCGCAGCCACACGGCGTACCACGCCTCTTCTGACACAGCGCCACTGCCGGCACTGTGGCCGTCTCCCTGACGTTGTCGGTCCGATCCGTCCACGACCAGCAAGGCTTCGCCCCTTTCGGTTTGTAATCCTTACGGCAAACCGTAAACTTTGCCGCCTGTCTCCGCGTTGAAATCGTCTCCGCGCCGCCGACAGGCCCGTTCACCGCCTGAAGCGCCGACTGCGATCGGGCTCACGTGGTGGACGACCATCCGGTGTGCATGAATCGTGCTGACAACGAAAGCGAGCAACCGCAATCGCCGCGACCGTCGCGGCGCACTCCTTGCACCCGCCCTCGACGTTGAGTGTGCGTCGGTAAGAGTTGCCTCGCCCGCGCTGCGGGTGACGACCAGTGAACAAGATGGACAATGCCCGACGCAGTCGCCACGCGCTGCGTGTGGTCGTGTTGGAGGATCCTGGCGCGCTCCGCCAATGGGCGACCGCGTGGGAGGACCTGGCGGCTCACGCCGCCGAACCCAACCCGTTCTACGAGCCGTGGATGTTGCTTCCGGCAATCCAGTTCCTCAGCAGGCCGGCGCAGCTTCTGTTCGTCCTCGTCACGGCGGAGTCACCCGTCAGCGGCCTGTCGGATGTGCTCCATGGCCTCTTCCCTATCGAACGCTCTTCCCGCTACCGGGGTCTGCCGCTGAAGTGCTTGTCCATCTGGAAGCACAGGTACTGCTATCTCTGCACACCGCTGATCCGGAAGGGCTCGGAGGAGGACGCGTTGGCGGCCCTCTTCGACTGGCTCGCGACGGATCCTCACGGGGCCACGCTCGTCGAGTTCCCGCAGGTGACAGACGACGAGCCAGTCTTCCGGGCTCTGGTCACACTGACGGGAGAGAGAAGGAGGCCTTTCTTCCTCTCCAAGCGTGAGACACGTGCCATGCTGCGCCGGCGAGCGGATGCCGAGGCCTACATCGAGGAGGCGCTGCCGGGAAAGAGCCGGAAGGAGTATCGCCGACTCGAGCATCGCCTCTCGGAGCTGGGTCGGCTCGAGTACGGCGAGCCCGGACCCGCGGAGATTGACGCCTGGATCGACGCCTTTCTGGAGCTCGAAGCGAGGGGATGGAAGGGCCGCCTCGGGACAGCCATGGCGTCAACCGAGGCGGGGCGACGGTTCTTTACCGCGGTCGCTCGAGCCGGCCCCGATCGAGTCATGCTCCTCGGCCTCCACGCGGGTGGTACGCCGGTCGCCCTCAAGTGCAACCTCCTGGCCGGTGATGGAGCCTTCGCGTTCAAGATCGCCTTCGACGAGGCGCAAGGACGCTTCTCCCCCGGTGTGCTGCTCGAGCTCGAGAACATCCGCCAGTTCCACCACAGGGCACCGCGCTGGATGGATTCGTGCGCCGTCCCCGACCACTTCATGGCCAACAGGCTCTGGCTGGATCGACGAACGGTGAGCACGCTCCTCGTCAGCACCGGAGGTGCCGCCGGCGACCTGCTTGTCGCGTCTCTACGGCCGTTGCGGAGCGCATTCCTCATGATGCGTGGTTCGCGCGGCACGAAGGCCGGACATGCCACGCACGCGGACGACGGCCGCCCGTCCACCGGGACACGTCACCGACGTGTCTCGGCGAGCGGCCAGGGCGCCAGCCTCCTGGACGTGGCCCCGGAGGCGTTGCGCGCGAGCTTCGGCCGGACGCCATTTCGCGTACGCCATCACCTTGGGGAGTCGGGACTGTTCCAGCTCCCTCGGCTGCTGGAGCTTGCGAGGCACCTGCCGGAATCGAGCGTCGAGTACAACGCGGGGAACGTGCCGATCACTCTGGACCCGTCCGAGACGCCACGAACAGGACTCTCCGTGGAGGAGACCCTCCGGCGGATCGAGAGCTGCCGGTCCTGGATGGTGCTCAAGAACGTCGAGCAGGATCCGGAGTACCGCGATCTGCTCGAGACCTGTCTGGAAGAAGTCCGTCGGCTCTCGCACGCGGTCAGCCCTGGCATGAGCCGCAAGGAGGGCTTCATCTTCATCTCCTCGCCGGGATCGGTGACGCCGTATCACATGGACCCCGAAGAGAACTTCCTGCTCCAGATCCGCGGACGCAAGACCATCCACGTCTTCGACGCGCGGGACCGCTCGATCGTCTCCGACGAGCAGATCGAGCGCTTTCTCACCGGGGCCAACCGCAACCTCGTCTTCCGGGACGAGTATCAGCCCAGGGCTCGCATCTTTCCTCTCGGTCCTGGCAAGGGCGTACACGTGCCGGTGACCGCGCCGCACTGGGTCCAGAACGGCGAGGAGGTCTCCATCTCGTTCAGCCTCACGTTCCAGACCCGATCCTCGATCCGGTTGACACACGCGCACCGCATGAACGCCGCGATGCGCCGATGGGGTCTCGAGCCCAGGCCCGTCGGCGATTCCCTCTGGCGCGACGTGGTCAAGCAGTTCGCCTATCGCGCCACGAACAGGGTGTCCAGGATGTTGCCGGAACTGCCCGCGCCGCGTCGTGTGTCACAACGGTGAACAAGATGAGCAACGCCAGCCCCACGCGCCACGCCGTCCACGCCAGCCCGGTGCACGCACTGCCCCGACTGCCGTACGGCTTCGATGCTCTCGAGCCGCACATTGATTCGCAGACGGTACAGATTCACTACCGAAAACATCATCAGGCGTACATCGACAGCTTGAGCGCGGCGCTCGAGGACTACCCCGAGCTGCAGTCGAGAACGGCCGAGGAGCTCTGTCGCGACATCCTCAGCATCCCCGAAGGGATTCGCACGGTGGTCCGACAATCCGCCGGCGGGCACTGGAACCACTGCCGACTGTGGGCGTGGATGACGCCGAACTCCGGCGGGGCCCCGATTGGCAGGTCCTCCGAGGCGATTGCCGCCTCGTTCGGTGACGTCACCGCCTTCAAGGAACAGTTCTCGGCGGCCGCGATCGGCGTGTTCGGCAGCGGCTGGGCGTGGCTCGTCAAGGATGGCATCAGCCTCTCGATTACGACCACACCAAATCAGGACAACCCGTTGATGGAGGGAATAACGCCGATTCTGGGCCTCGACCTGTGGGAACACGCCTATTACCTGAAGTACCAGAACCGACGGGCCGACTACGTCAGGGCCTGGTGGAGTGTCGTGAACTGGACCGAGGTCAACAAGGCGTACTGAAGCGCTCCGCCGCCCGCCAGCTGTGCCGTCCCGATGCGTGTCTTTGTGAACACGTGTCTTTTTGGACTGCGCTCACATTCTGCATCGGTCACATTTACCTCGCACTGAATCTGGAGTCTGAAACCCGAGCGTTGAATCGGCGATCGGACTCCATCGCGAGGATGAACCAGTGAGCAACGTTCATTGCGGCGTGATGGCGGAGCGGGCGGCGGTCGACATTCCACCATACCTGGGACCTGACACCCTGCCGCGCCGACCGGATCCCGCGCCGTATCACGGGATCGCGAAGCACGCGTTTGGACAGCTGGTCGGTACCTCTGCGTTGATGAGAGAGGTCTACGATCACATCTCGCGGGTGGCGCCGACCAGCGCGACCGTCCTCATCGTGGGCGAGAGTGGCACCGGCAAGGAACTGGTCGCGCGGACGCTTCACGATCTGAGCCGCCGGCGGCTCGGGCCGTATATCGCGCTCAATTGCAGCGCGCTCTCCCCCATGCTCATCGAGAGCGAGCTCTTCGGTCACGAGCGTGGCAGCTTTACCGGAGCCGATCGGCGACACCACGGCGTCTTCGAGCGAGCGATGCGCGGGACCCTCTTCCTCGATGAGGTGACGGAAATGCCCGCCGAGCTCCAGGTCAAGCTCCTCCGGGTGCTCGAAACGGGCACGTTCACGCGGACCGGTGGTGAAACGCCGATCGCGGTGGACGTTCGCTTCCTCGCCGCGACCAATCGACGTCCCGAGGAGGCCATCAAGCAAGGCAAGCTTCGCGAGGACTTGTACTATCGGCTCAAGGTGTTCCAGCTCTCGCTGCGGCGCCTCCGCGACCGCCCTGAGGACGTGCCGCTGCTCGCCGAACACTTCTTGACGCAGACGGCAGCGCTCGAAGGCCAGACGAAGCAGTTCACGTCGGAGGCGCTCGCCATGCTCACCGCATACGTGTGGCCCGGCAACGTCCGCGAACTCAAGAACGCGGTGTACAGCGCCTATATTCTGGCTGGCTCCGAGATCACCGTCGACTGTCTGCCCGTCGAGATCGCCATGCCAGAGCCAACCCCCGCGCCCGGGTGCAACATCCCGGTGAACATCGGCATGACCGCGGCGGAGGCTGAGCGACGTCTGATCCTCGCGACGCTCTCGCACTTCACTGGCAGCAAGAGCAAGACGGCCGAGACGCTGGGGATCAGTCTCAAGACGCTCTACAACCGCCTTCAGGAGTACCGCGTCCAGGAGTACGGTCAGCCTACGGCGTAGACCGAGACTCGACGGGATCGTCGGACGAAAGAACGACCAAGGACCGGAGTTCGAGGCGGCTTCGGGCCAGTGGAGCCATCATCGCCTCCTCCCCGCAGTGCCGTCCCGTCTTGCCCCAGGCGGGACGGCCCCACCTTGCCCGACCAGCAAATCTTACGAACATGTGTAAAGCGTTCGTGTCCGGGAACGAAGGTGACCTCGTCCCTCGGCCCAGTTGCATTCGGATCCGTCGGTATACGTCCCCGGCACACTCCTTGCTCCCACTCGACGCCGTGAGCGCGCGGCCCGCAGGCGACCTGTCGTCTCGAAGCTTCCACCACGAGGTGCTTGCGAGCCTGGCGCACGCAGACGTGCCCTTTCTGGTCGGCGGCAGCGTCGCGATGGCCCGCCACGCGGGGGTGAAGCGTGGGATCGAGGATCTCCACCTCTTCCTGCGCCGCGACGACTGGCCGGGGGCAGAAGCGGCGCTGAACCACGCCGGGATTCACACACACGTCGCCTTCTCGCACTGGCTCGCCAAGGCCCACGAAGGCGATCGGACCGTCGACATCGTCTACAACGGTGGCAACGGCCTCACACCCGTGGATGCGCGCTGGTTCGATCGTGCCTTCTTCGATGAAGTGGTCGGTCTGAAGGTTCGGTTGTGTCCGCCTGAGGAATTGATCTGGTCGAAGGCATTCGTGATGGAGCGGGAACAGTTTCACGGCGCCGATGTCCTTCACCTGATCCGGGCCCGCCATGACGGCCTCGACTGGGACCGCCTCCTCGAGCTCTTCGAACGCTATCCGAGGGTGTTGCTGGCTCACCTCGTCCTGTTTGGCTTCGTGTACCCGGGCGGGTCCGACACGGTGCCGCCGTGGATCCTCGCGCATCTGTGGAGCCGGATCGGAGAAGAGCGACGGGACGATTTCAGCCTTCTCTGCCGTGGCACGGTACT
>DASTDQ010000596.1:0-2298 GCA_035710305.1 Vicinamibacterales bacterium
CAGCGTCACCTCGTGCACGGGGGGGTCGTCTCTCCTCGCGTCCGGGTCGAAGTGGGGACGGACTGCGTTCTGGCGCTGCGCGCCCAACAGGAACGTGCCGCCCGGCAACAGCACGAACACGATCCCTGTGTCACCCATCACTTCGATCGACCCATCGCCCCGGTGCTGCGGGATCAGAATCGTCCGCGGATCCTGCACGCCGTCCCACGAACTGCGCATCTCATAGAACTCCCACAGGTGCGTCACCGGGTTCTCGCCGATCGGCACGAGGCCCGTGATGTCCTGATCGCGCAGCTCGATCGACTGACCCGCGTACTTGGGCCGCTACTCGGGTGAAGGCTCGCGGGGCGCGACAGTTTTCTAAGCGCATTGCTTGAGCTTGGCTATGGATGCATCGAGCGCAGCAGTGACGGCAGAGATCAGGGTGCGTCCGGCCTTGGTGACGCGGTAGCGATGGGTGCCGTCGATCTTGGCGATGACAGCGTGGGCGCGCAGGAGGCGCAGTTGCCGGGAGAGCTTGGCCATGAAGCGGCGACGCTGGTCAGGATCGGTCGGCACTGGTTCGCCGAGGAGGGCGGTGATGTCTCGGCTGCGGAAACCGTTGGTGACGAACTCGCCGCGGCCGACGGCGCGGAGCAGGGCGAGGTCGGGATCGGACCAGGGCTTGAGGGCGCGGACGGGTCGGCCGCCGATCGTCGCACGACCGAGGACCTTGCCGAGCACATCTTCGACGGTCTTGTCGGAGTCGACGCTCGCGAGGGCGTCGAGGTAGCGGTCATTCGCCGCATCGGATGCGCGGACCCTCGCCTTGATATCGGCGAGGCCTTTGCGCAGCGGCCGCAGTTTCCGCTCGCTGTCAGGGTCGCCGTCGGCTCGGCGGCGAGTCTTGAACTCGTTCGGTCGGTTGGTGGTCGTCTCAACGCGCAGGACGGAACCCTGCTTGTCGTACATCTTGATCGAGTTGCCGGCGGCAGCGTGGCGCACGCAGATGCCTTCTGGCCGCACCTTGTAGTTGGTGACCACCTCGCCGCGGAACGTCGCCGCCAGCGGCTTACCGAGGAAACGCATCGTGTCCTTGCTGCCGAGATCGGTGATCGCGAACCGGGCAAGGCTCGGGTAGAGCGCCGCCAGCGCATCGGGAGATCGGAACATCACGTCCGTCGCGAACTCGCACTGATGCAGCGACCAGCGGTAGCTGCCACCGGCGTGCTCGGCGATTTCATCCAGCACCGGGCTGACGGTGCTGACGTAGCGATCGAGCACAGCCCGCCACGGCAGATCGACCATCCGGTCCATGATCTGTTGCGCGCGATCGACGTCACCGAGCGACAGGAAGCAGTTGTCCGCACGGCGGTACTCGATGCCCGCTGCATCGAGTTGGCGTCCGAGCCACTCGCGACCGTTGACGCAGATCTGCACCGTGTAGGGCATCCAGGTCTGCACGCGGACGTGCATCCAGCCGAAGGCGGGATCCACGAAGTAGAAGTAGAGGTGGAGGCACTTGCCGGTGCGTCGCCGCAGCTCCTGCGTCTGCTCCGTCTTCGACCGGAACATCTGCCAGGTCATGCACGGCTCGACGCAGCTGAGCACCGCGACGAGGCCGCCGTCGACGGGGTGTTCGCGCAGCAGCCGACGGGCGACGTCTTCCTTGCGGACTGTGTTCGACTGGAGGTAGACGGCGGGGCGACGAAGCGCCGCGGCAACCGACTCCGCTTCCTGCCGGATCATCGCTGTCACCTGTTCCGCCAGGGCGCCGAAGTCCTTCTTCTGCGCCCCTTGCCGCCAGAGGAACCCCTCGACGCCTCCTGCGAAGTTGAGCCGCAGCAGATGGCCGCGGAACAGCAGGCGGTCGAACCCCTTGAGGACTCCGATGATCTTCGACGCGTGGCGGGATATGAAGGCGTGCACGGCGTTGGCTCGTGGGCAGGTTGTGTGAACAACTGCCTGTGTACCCGCGGTCGACGCCGTGTTCTCCTTCCGCGACGTCGATGGCGACTCCATCGCTCAACTCACGCGGTCACGCTGCCAAGTTGGGTTTCGGGCGAGGCGAAGCCGAGCCTGAGATGGGACCCCGACGGTGCTGGTCCCCAGCCTCCGGTGCTGGTCGTCGGCGGCATGTTCCGGATCGCGGGCTCGGCCGTCGCCGCCAGCATCGCCACCTACGATCCGGTCTCCGGCATCTGGTCGGCGCTGGGTACGGGAATCGACTGGACCGTCAAGGCCGTGACGACGCTGCCGAACGGGGATCTCGTGGCGGGCGGGTTCTTCACTTTGGCCGGGGGGGCGAGCGTTTCCCAC
>DASTDQ010000597.1:0-3385 GCA_035710305.1 Vicinamibacterales bacterium
GAGCGACGACGCAAAGGCCAGCAGGCCGTAGCGCGAGACGCGACCGTAGGTCGGCTTGAGGCCGGTGACGCCGCAGAAGGCGGCCGGCTGCCTGATCGAGCCGCCCGTATCGGAGCCGAGCGCAAGCGGGACGCACGAGGCGGCAACGGCCGCCGCCGATCCGCCGCTCGACCCCCCGGGCGCGCGGTCGAGAGCCCAGGGGTTCTTCGCGGGCCCGTACGCCGAGTTCTCGGTCGAAGAGCCCATGGCGAACTCGTCGCAGTTGGTCTTGCCGACGATGACCGCTCCGGCCCGCTCGAGCCTGGACACGACCGTTGCGTCGTACGGCGGAACGAACGAGTCGAGAATGCGAGACGAGGCGGTCGTGCGCATCCCGCGCACGCAGAGGTTGTCCTTGACGGCGACCGGCACGCCGGCCAGCGGGCCCAGGGCGGCGCCGGCCGCACGCTGCTTGTCGATGTGGGCCGCCCGTGCGAGAGCGCGATCGGCGTCCACCAGGTTGAAAGCGTTGAGCGAGGGGTTCACGGCCGCGATCCGATCGAGCGCGCGCTGGCAGACCTCCACCGCGGAGACACGCCCGGCGGCGATCTCGTCGCGAATTTCGCGGGCCCCGGCGGGGAGGCCGCTCATCCGATGACTCGGGGAACGCGGAACAAGCCGCCGTCCGGCGCGGGGTCGGGCGCGTTGGCGAGCGCCTCGGCGACCGGCAGCGATTCCCGCGGTGTGTCGTCTCGTTCTGCCTCGTGCGCGTTGACGTGCGCGGTTGCCTCGACGCCAGTCGTGTCGATCGACTGCAGTTGTTCGGCGTAGGCGAGGATGTCGGCGAGCTGCCTGGTGAAGACCTGCTTCTCGGCGTCAGTGAGCTCGAGGTGCGCGAGCGCGGCGATGCGCTCGACGTCTGCGACGGTCAGCTGAGTGGCCACGGCTCGATGGTACCACTCGGGAGGCTCCCGGGCCCCGTGGGGCCTTCGCATTCGCGAACCGATGGACAATTCGACCGCACACTGAAAAGGGAGGCGGACCAGCTCTTGACCATGATCATGGGCGGAGAGATCTGTTCAGGCCCAACTAAAGTCCTTGGTCCCTGGTCCCGTTCAGGACCGTGGACCAGGGACGGATCGGAAAAGCCCGCCAGTCTTCTCTCTAGCCCTAGAAGCGCTTCATCAGCTCGATGCCGAACTGGCGCGGCCTGCCGAGCCACGAGATGCCGTTCGGGTTGATGTTCTCCGACAGGTAGTCCTTGTTCGTCAGGTTCCTCGCCCAGGCCGCGATCTCCCACTCGCCGGGAGCGGTCACCCCGCCCCTCAGGTTCAGCAGGTTGATCGCATCGCGTGTCGCGAAGTTCTCGGGATCGAACGCGGTTTCCCCGAGCAGCTCCCAGTCCAGTCGCGTGAAGCCGCGCCATCCCTGGCCGATCGGCCGGGAATAGCTGACGCCGACGTTGACGGTCGAGTCGGGGTTGAAGGGCAGCTTCTTGCCGACAATGTCGATGCCGCCCGTGCCGATCCAGGTGCTGCTCGTGATCTCGGTGTCGAGCACCCCCACCGCAACATCGAACTGCAGCCCGTTGAACGGCAGCCACGAGAAGTCGGCCTCGAAGCCGCTGGCCCTGGCGCCGTCGATGTTCCTGATGGTCTGCGCGTTGTACGGTGCGACGAAGAAGAAGGTAAAGGCGTTGTCGATGTTCGTGTAGAAGCCCGACGCGTTGAACGACGCCGCGCCCCCCAGCAGGCTCGACTTGAAGCCGAACTCCACGCCGCGCGTGTCTTCCTGGTCCCACGAATCGGTGACGCCCTGGGGCATGCCGGGCACGCCGGCGTTGCGAAGTGCGTTGACGCCCGCGGCCACGCCGCTCAGGTTGAACCCGCCGCTCCGGAACCCCTGCGCGTAGACGCCGTACACGGAGACCCCGGGCGTCGGCTTCCACCGAATCGTGGCTTTCGGCTGCCACGCGTCGAAGGTCTCCTCGCGGACGTCGCCCTCCTGGCCGCTCGGGAAGGCGAATACCGGCAAGTAGGTCTGCGGCGTCTCGAGCGTGAGCTGCCGGTTGTCACGGTCGTAGCGAAGTGCGAACGACAGCTCCACCTGTGTGCTCACATCGAAGTTCACCTGTCCGAACCCGGCAAACGCGGTGTTGTCGTTGTGGTCGAGATTGTAGGAGAGCGCCGCGGAGTTCAGGTTCGGGTTGGCGAGGTTCGCCGCGCAGACCGTGGGCGGCACCGCCCCGCCGATGCACTGTGGCGGGATGAGGCCCGGGTTGGCGGCGTACACCGGAGCGACCGCCGCGACGAAGCGCTCGTTCCACGTGGCCGTCGGGTTCACGCCGCCGATGTTCGGGTCCTTGTCCTGCAGCACCGCGTCCTGCCCGAGATCGCGGTTGACCGAGATCATCACGTCGAGATCGTTGGCGACGAAGTAGCCGCCGAGAATCCAGCGCGCCCGCTGGTTGGCCGGAGACGTGAGGCGCACCTCCTGGCTGAACGCGTTGTGGAACCGGTTCTGTCCCGTGCTGGCGTTCACCGCTGCGAGCGGGCCGTAGACGGCCGGTGGCAGCACGATCGCGTCGGTCCGCGTGCCGGCCGTCGGATCCGCCGTCGACTGCAGGAACGGGAAGTACGGGAAGGTTTCGAGCGTGCCGAGCAGCGTGAGCTTGTCCCACGCGGTCACCGAGGTCAGCGTGCCGGCCTCGGTCTGCCAGTCGAACTTGCCCGAGATCGAGGTGACCTCGCGGTCGTCGATGCCGGCGATGTCGCCCTGGATGCCGACGCTCGTGTTGTTCGGATCGCCGACGAGCGGGGTGATGGACGCGGGCAGGCCCGGAACGGGCGTCGCCGAGCCGTTGTCCCTCCCGTCCGCGTTGGCGGCCAGGCCCGGCAGCCCGCCCACCGGCGGGGGCTCCACGAAGTTGGGCGCGTTCGACACGAACTGCGACGCACCGGCTTCCGCGTTCGAGTAGGCGAACCGCAGATCGCCGCTGAAGGCCGGAGCGGGCTTCCACAGCAGCCGGCCGCGGACCGACCGATCCGCGTAGGTGTCGGCCTTCTTCTGGAGCGTGATGTTCTGCCGCCATCCGTCGGCGTCCTTGATCGACACGGCCGCGCGCCCCATCAGCGTGTCGGGCACCAGGGCGCCGCTGACGGCCCCGTTGAAGACGACGTTCTCGCCGTTGCCGTAGCCGATTCGCGCGAACCCTTCGAGCGCGTTGGTTGGCGGCCGCGTGGTGATGTTGATCGCGCCGCCGCTGGAGTTGCGGCCGTACAGCGCGCCCTGCGGGCCCTTGAGCACCTCCACCTGCTCGATGTCGTACAGCTCCTCGGAGAAGCCGAGCCCCGTGGTCTGGAGCACGCCGTCCACGACGACAGCCACGGTGGGCTCGGTGTTGCGA
>DASTDQ010000598.1:0-7650 GCA_035710305.1 Vicinamibacterales bacterium
CGCCGCTTCCGCGTCGAGACCAGCGACGACGTGAGCCCGAAGTAGGCCGCGCCGCCTACCACGCGGGGTTCTTGCCCGCCTTGTACGCCCACTCGTCGCGGACCGCAAGGGTCGTCAACACGGCGGCAGCCGCCGCCAGCGGAACAGAGAGCCTGCGCATGCGTGTCCTCCCTCTCGTCACACCACGGCGACCTTGACGTTGTGGATCGGTGGCAGCGAGTCGAACAGGCACTCGAACTTCTCGCCGCCGTCACGACCGATCCAGAGCTGACCGGTCGTCGTCCCGAAGTAGAGCGCAGGCGACTTGAGATCGTCGATCGACATCGCGTCGCGCAGCACGGTGTAGTAGGTCTGCTTCTTCGGCAGCCCCTTCGAGAGCCGTCCCCACGAATCGCCGCCGTTCTCACTGCGCCACACCGCGGGCGCGCCACCGGGACACGTGCGCGTTTCCGGCTCGAGCGGCATCACGTACACGGTGTCGGCGTCGTGCGGGTGGACCACGATCGGAAACCCGAAGTCGGACGGCAGGCCCTTGGCGATCGATCGCCACGAGTGGCCGTAGTCGTCGCTGCGCAGCACGCCGATGTCCGGGCGTGGCCCGCCGGGCCCGGTCCACTTCGCCCATCCGCCGTGATTCTGCATGTACATCCGGCCGGGTGCGTCGTCGTGCCTGACGATCTTGTGTACGCACTGCCCGAACTCGGGGTAGGGATCGGGCGCGAAGCCGGCGCCGACGCCCTGGTTCGACGCCTCGAACGTCTGGCCGCCGTCCTCGCTCAGGTAGTGCCCGCCCGTCGAGATGCCGAGATGCACGCGATTGCCGTCGCGAATGATCGTGTGCATGCAGAGGCCGCCGTTGCCGGGGGACCACTTCCGCGCGTGCTCGTGGTCGCTGATGCCGGGCACGATCTCCCACGTATCGCCGCCATCGGGGCTCCTGAACAGCGATGCCGGCTCCACGCCGGACAGCAGCTCCTTCTTGCCGGCGCCCGCCTCGATGGACCAGATGTTGGCCAGGGCCCGGCCGTCCTCTTTGGAGAATGCCGGGGCCGATTTCGTTTCCTTGAAGCTCTTGCCCATGTCGGTCGAGCGCAGGACCTTCATGCCGAAGAACGGATTGCAGCTCCCGGCGAAAATGCGCGGCGTGCCCCGCGTGTCGATGAAGGTCGCATACACCGGGATGCCCATCCCGAACGGCCCGCGCAGCGAGAAGCTGCGCCGCGGCTTCTTGGACTCGGCGACGAACACACCCTTCTTGGTACCGATGGTGAGAACAACTCGATCCGACATCTTCAGCCTCCTGAGACCGCCGGCAGGAAGGTGAGGACGTCTCCCGGCGTCAAGGTTGTGTCGATCCCGTTCCGATCGCGCACGTTGTCTGAGTTCACGAACACATTCAGGTGCCGGCGAACGGCGCCTGTTTCGTCGCAGAGGTTGCTGTACAGGGTGGGCTCTTTTCGCTCCAGGTCCGCGAGCGCGTCCCGCACCGTCTGTGCCTCGATGGAGAGCTGGGACCGGCCGGCACAATACGGGCGCAATGGGCCCACGATGTAAATCGTGACGGTCGGCGGCGAACCCATGGCGAAAATATCGAGCTTACCACCACCCGTTGTCAGCCGTGTTGCTTGTACGTATGACGCCGACGAGCTTTGCCTCATCAACTCTCATCTGCCCCCTGCCCCCTGCTCCCTGCCCCCTGCTTTTGGGTGATGCGCGGGCCCTCGCCACCCGCGTACGATTCATGTGTCTCGGTCCCTCGATAACGGCAGGCCATATGAAGTCCTCTGCTCTTCGCCAACCGCCGGACGACGACCTGCTCGACGCCTACTCGAGCGCGGTGGTCTCGGCCGTGGAAGCCGTGAGTCCATCCGTCGTGCGCGTGGAACGAAAGAGGAGCGGCGGGTCCGGCATCATCTTCACGCCCGACGGCTTCGTGCTGACGAACAGCCACGTCGTGGACGGCGCAGCCACGGTCAGCGTCACGCTTGCCGACGGCCGGACCGTACGAGGCGATGTCGCCGGCGACGATCCGTCCACCGACCTCGCGGTGCTGCGGATTGAGGCCACGTCGCTTCCGTGGGCCGGTCTCGGCGATTCCCGCGGTCTCCGCGTGGGACAGATTGCGATCGCGATCGGAAGCCCCTTCGGCTTCCATCACTCGGCCACCGCCGGCATAATCAGCGGCGTCGGGCGCTCGTTGAGGGCCAGGACCGGGCGCCTGATGGACGACATCATCCAGACCGACGCGGCGCTCAACCCGGGAAACTCCGGTGGACCGCTGGTGACGTCACGGGCCGAGGTCATCGGCGTGAATACGGCGACGATTCTGCCGGCGCAGGGTCTCTGCTTCGCGGTGGCCAGCAACACGGCGCGTCTGGTGGCGGCGCATCTCATCAGTGACGGCCGCATCCGCCGCAGCTACATCGGCGTGGCGGGGCAAAAGGTCCCCGTGCCGCGGCTTCCCGGCGTCCAGGCGCTGACGGCCGTGTCGTCGGGCGTCATGGTGCTGTCGGTCGAGAAAGGCAGCCCGGCGCGCAAGGCGGGCATCGTGTCCGGCGACGTCATCATCGCGTTCGGCGATCGTCCCGTGGCGGGAATCGACGATCTTCAGCGCGCGCTGACGAGCGAACGGATCGGTGCGCCGGGTGTGCTGACGATCCTGCGCAACGGCGTTCGCCAGGAGCTGCCGATCGTTCCGGCGGAAGCGCCTGGGTAGTGTCCGGCTTCCCTACGCCAGGCGCTCGGCTTGCTTAGCTAAGCTGACCTAGCTAAGATCGTAGGGACCGTGGCGAAGCCCCATTCCATTCATGCCGCCAAAACCCAGCTCTCGCGCCTCATCGAACGCGCGGAACGCGGAGAAGAAGTCGTCATCGCGCGCGGATCGACACCCGTCGCGCGTTTGACCCGCCTGCGGGCAGAACGGCCCGCCCGCCGGTTCGGCGCCATGCGCGGCCGCGCCCGCGTCACGCGGGCCTTCTTCGAGCCGCTTCCCGAATCCGAGCTCAAGGGTTGGAAGTAGCGGGTGCGCCTGCTGCTGGATACTCATGCACTGCTCTGGTGGCTGGATGGCGACCGCCGGTTGTCGCTGAAGGCACGCCGTGCGATAGCCAATCAGTCGAACACCATCCTGGTCAGCGCCGCCTCCGCGTGGGAGATTGCCACGAAGGCGCGCCTCGGCAAGCTGCCCGGCGCGACGGATGTCGCGGCGGACGTTGCGGCGTGCGTTGCTGGCCAAGGCTTCCTGCCGCTTGATATCACGATGCTCCACGCACAGAAAGCGGGTCGACTGCCTGGCCACCACCGAGACCCGTTCGACCGAATGCTGATCGCGCAGAGCCAGATGGAAGACATCGCGCTTCTCAGCGACGACGAGGCCTTCGACAACTTCGACGTCCGCCGATTCTGGTAGCGGTACCGGCGGGGCCGGGTTCCTCTACTGCTTCGGCCTCGATTGAGCCACGATTGCGGCGCCGACCGCGCGTCCGTGCGCCCGGGCGTCGCCAGTGGCGGCAATCACTGCGAACCCGCGCGCCGCGAGCGCCGACGAGAAGCCTGCGACCGTTTCGCTGTCGCCCGTGTCGATCACGGCGCCGACCTTTCCGACCAATTGGCCTGCGGACGACAGCTTGTCGAGCAGGGCGATCAACGGCTGCCAGACACCGGACGCCGGTGTCATTCCAGCCGTCGGCACGATCATCAGGGCCGACGCACCCGCGATGTCCGCCTCGGTGGGTGGCACGTACTCCTTCTTCATCCGGCGCAGCGTCTCAGCGCATTCCGCCGCGACCGGGCCATCGTCGGCGAGCCGGCGCAGGCGTGGGAGTGCACGCGCGTTCACGGCGCCGACGGCGGCCGCATGGGCGATCGTTTCGGTGCTGCCACACCGCGACGAAAAAGCGACAACGACACCGGGTTGGGCCATGAGCGTCTCAGGGGAGATCGAAGAGCAGGGCCTCGCCCCGTCCCGACACGACGACCGCGCGCTCGTCGCTGATGGCGGCACCGTCGCCCTGTTGCAGCGGCGTCCCGTTGACGTCGATGGCGCCTCGAACGACTTGAATCCATGCGTGCCGCCCGTCTGGTAATTCGTGGGTCACGCGATCGTTGTCGGCGACTTCGGTCACATACACGCGCGCGTCCTGGTTGATCACCGCCGTCCGCGCGGGCTCTGCGGCCTCGGGCGCCGCCAGCAGGTGCAGCCGCCCACGCTTGTCTTCCGGGGTGAACGCGATCTGCTGGTACGACGGCGTGAGATCCTCGGCTCGCGCCTCGATCCAGATCTGCAGCGAGTGCGACGACTCCGTGTCGGAGGCGTTGAACTCGCTGTGCACGATGCCATCGCCGGCGGCCATCACCTGGACCTCGTTGCGTCCGAGGATGTGCGCGCCGGTGAGACTGTCGCGGTGCGCCAGGCGGCCGTCGACCATGTAGGTCAGGATCTCCATGTCGCGATGGCTGTGCGGCCCGAACCCCTTGCCGGGCGCGATGCGATCCTCGTTGAGCACGCGCAGGGCGCGGAAGCCCATGAAGTTCGGATCGTAGTAGCTGCCAAACGAGAACGTGGCGTGGGAATTCAGCCACCCGAGGTCGGCCTTGCCGCGGTCTGCGCTCCTGCGAATCGTAATCATGCGGTGATCTCAATCGTACGGCGAGAAAAAAGCAAGCGGGGTCGGCCGGGTGATTGCGGACCTCACTCTTCCCGCAGAGCAACCACCGGATTGACGCGTGCCGCCCGACGTGCTGGAACCGCAATGGCGGCGATTGCGATGAGCACCAGCAGTCCGGTGACCGACATGTACACAACTGGGTCCGTTGGACTCATTTCATAGAGGCCGGTGCGTAGCAGCCGCGCGACCGCGACAGCCGACGCCAGTCCGACGCTGAGTCCGATCGCCACCGACAACATCCCTTGCCTGGCGACGAGCTCGATCACCTGTCTCGGCCGCGCCCCCAGCGCGACGCGGATCACCACCTCGCGACGGCGCTGGTTGACGACGTACGACAGCACTCCATAGAGGCCCGTCGCGGCGAGCAGGAGAGCGGCCAGCCCGAAGAAGGACATCAACTGCATCGACAACCGTCGTCTCGCCATGGAATCGGAGACGCGTTGCTCCATCGTCAGCGTGCGGATCAACGGGAGGAGAGGATCCAGCTCGGACAGTTGTTGCCGGATTGCCGGAATGACTGCGAGCGGGTCGGTCGCAGTCTTCACGGTAAACGTCATCGCGGCGCCCGCCGTCTGTGTGGCCGCGTGATAGACAGACATCTCCGGGGGAGTGGCGGGATCTCGCCGTTTCACCGATCCGACCACGCCAACGATGGTGGCGGTCAGACCGGGTTCGACGTCATTCACCTGCTGGCCAATCGGGTCCTCGCCGTTTGGAAAGAACCTGCGTGCGGTGGCTTCATCGATGATCGCGACCCGGGGGGCGTCCCTGGTGTCAGCCGCGGTGAAGTCGCGGCCTTTACGTACGGGCACTCCGAGCGACTCGAAATACCCGGGTAGAATTCGCGCAGGACGCACCGTCGGTTGAGGCGACCCGGGGTCAACCACGCGGCCGACGACGCGAAACGTGCTCCCACCCTGAAGCCCGAACGGAATTCGATCGGCGGCCCCGACGGACACAACGCCAGGAATGGCCCGAAGCCGCGACTGCAACGATTCATACAGGAACATTCTCCGCTCGGGCTCACCGTAGTGAGACACCGGTAGTTGCAGTTCGAAGGTCAACACGTTCCTGGAATCGAATCCCAGATCCGCCTGCTGCACGCGAATGAAGCTGCCGATGAGGAGGCCGGCGCTGATAAGCAGAACGAGCGAGGCCGCAACCTGGAACGCGACCATCGACTCGCGGAACCGGCGACGCCCGGCGGTGGCTCCACGCGCCGACTCCTTGAGCACGTCATTCAATCCCGCACTCGTGGTGAGCGCCGGGATCAGGCCAAAGAGAACGCTCGTCACCGACGAGATGCCGATCGCGAAGGCCACCACCCACCCGTTGATTCCAAGCCCCGCGACGGGGACCAGGCCAGCGGGCCCATAGAGTTCGAAGAGCGTCACGAGGACGAACGCCAACGCAAGTCCAAGAGCTCCAGACAGTGCGGCGATCACGAGGCTTTCGGTCATGAGCTGACCGATCACGCGCAGCCGGCCGGCGCCGAGAGCCGCTCGGACGCTCATCTCCTTTCTTCTTGCCGAGGCCCGCGCGATCAGCAGGTTCGACACGTTTGCGCACGCGATCAACATCAACACGCCCACGGCTGCCAGCAGAAACAGCAAAGGCTGACGAAGGTTGCCGGACACCCTGGACACAAGCCCGGTCGCGTGGAGGGAAAACCCGAAGATCGCGTAGTTCGCATCTGGATAGAGATCGGTCAGCCTCGACGTCACGCTCGCCAAATCCCGCTCGGCAGCTGCCACCGTCACGCCAGGCTTGAGCCGCCCGACCACGGTCACGCCCTTGGCGCGGCGGCTGGCAGGCGTCTTCTCACTCGCTTGAACACTCAGCGGCACCCATAGATCCCATGCGGTCCCGAGATACTCGAGGATGGGGCGCGAGACAGCCACCACGGCATATTTCTCCCGATTGATCTCGATCGACGTGCCGACGATGTCAGGGTTGGCGCCGAAGCGACGCCGCCAGAGACCCTCGGAGATGACGACGACGCGATGGCTGCCGTACTCTTCGTCTTCGGTGCGAAAGGGACTGCCGAGGAAAGGCTTCACGTCCAGCATGGGAAACACGCTCGCCGACACCCGAAGGCCCGAGACGGCTTCGGCACTGCCGTGTCCAGTGAGAGCGAACTCGCCGGAGCGGATTCCGGCAAGATGCGAGAACGAGCTCGTCATCGTGCGGACGTCGTCGAGCTCTGCGTCGGCAAGTTGCATCCCGGTGATCTCGAACTGTGTGTAGCTCTCCGTGATGCTGACGAGTTGCTCGGGAGCACGATACGGGAGCGGACGGAGCACGAGCGCGTCGAACGACGAGAAGATTGCGGTGCTTGCGCCGATCGCGACGGCCAGTATCACGATCGCGGTAGCCGCAAAGCCGGGGCTCTTCCTGAGCGCCCGCACAGAGAGCCGGAGGTCCCGGAAGAACGTGTCCATGACGGCGTACCTCCACGAATCGAGCGTGCGTTCTCTGATCAGCGGGACATTGCCGAACTGGCGCTGCGCCCGGATGCGGGCCTCGACTGGAGAAACGCCCGAGTCGATCAGTTGCTGCTGCAGCATCGCCAGGTGGAACTGCAGCTCTTCATCAGCGCGTGCGTGGAGGCCCCTGCGGCCGAACAACGCGGCCAGGCGCGCACGAATGTCGATCCACCACTGATGAACGTTCACGGTGTCAACGGATCGATGACGCGATTGACGGCCTCGACCAGCTGCCGCCAATTGGAGATCTCGACGGTCACCTGTCTGCGTCCGCGCGGGGTGAGTGTGTAGAAGCGCGCACGCCGGTTGTGCTCCGACGTTCGCCACGCCGACTCGACGAAGCCCTGCGACTCCAGCCGGTGAAGCGCGGGATAGAGCGATCCCTCTTCGACACGCAGCACGTCAGAGACCTGATTCAGGTAGTCGGCGATGCCGAAGCCGTGCATGGCTCCTTTGGCAAGTCGCGACAGGATGAGCAGGTCCAACGTGCCCAGCAC
>DASTDQ010000599.1:0-2747 GCA_035710305.1 Vicinamibacterales bacterium
GCTCGCCGATCTGACACGCAACTGCAGCGCGGTCACGGGCGCCTGCATGATGGTGCCGAGACGGGTCCTGGAGAAGGTCGGCGGCTTCGACGAGACGCTGCGCGTCGTGCTCAACGACGTCGATCTCTGCCTCCGCATCCGCCAGCACGGGTACCTCGTCGTATACACGCCGCATGCGGTCTTGTATCACTACGAGGGATCGACACGCGGCCTGCTGCATCCGCAGCCGGACCAGCAGGCGTTCGGCGAGAAGTGGAAGGACGTTCTCGATCGGGGCGATCCCTACTACAACCCCAACCTCACCGACACGCACGACGACTGGAGCATCCGAGTCGAGGAAGACGACAAGGAGACATGATCGAGCCGTTCACACTTCTCACTTCTCGGTTCTCGGTTCGTGTTCAGTGTCAGGTTCGTGTTCGGGGTTCGAGGTTCGGGGTTCGCGGATTCTAGGTTCGTTACCGCTGTTTAGGTATCGCAGGAACTGCGTACTCCGACGCGCCTCTCTTGTAAACCGGCCTGTTTCGTGGCGGCACGTGACGTGCTCTCACAGCATGCGTGTCGCAGGCCGTCCGGCGCTTCGGCGATCTTCGTGCGTGGCAAGCGTGCCGCGAGTACAAACAGGCCGTCTACGCAGTCTGCGACGAAGGCCCGCTATCTCGCGACTGGGACCGACGAAGGCAGTTGGAAGAATCGGTCGCCGGTCCGCCGGGACACCTGGCGGAGGGCTTTGGCCGGTTCAACCCCGCCGAGTTCGCTCGCTACACGGTGATCGCCCGGTCGTCGTTGATGGAGTCGCAGAACCATCTTCGTGACGCCGTCGACAAGAGGTACATCAGTGAAGCGAAGAGGCAGGAGTTGGATGCGCTGGCGGAGACCGCATTGAAGGAAGTCACAGGCCTGATGGAATACCTCCAGTCGCCCGAGGCGCTGCGGAACGCGAGACGGGCCAGGGAGCGGAGGATTGCGTCGAGGCACGCGCGCCGAAATGCGGTCGAGTCGACTGAAGCGGCGTCAGGCCGTTCGAACCCCGAACCGCGAACCCCGAACGAGAACAGGGAACACGAACCTGAAATTGAACACGAACCGAGAAGTGAGAAGCGAGAAGTGTGAACTGGGTTACTTGTCTCCTCGTCCCGTCGCCGTCGCGGGAGGTGCCGTGTCGTTCGATGCGACCCGCCGCTTGAAGCGCCAGCGCCCGTCCTCGCGCACGAGCGTGTCGTCGTAGCGGCCGGCCTGCGAGATCGCCGCACCGCGCTCGCCGGGAACCACGAAGGCCCATCGCGACCACGCCGTCGCCGTGTCGCCGGTCACGGTAATCACGAAGTTCGAGAGCAGGTGGTAGTTCTTTGCCTTGTTGGGCGCGGTGCCCATGTTCTTTTCCATGAACGCCTGGATGTTCGCCGGCCCCGAGACCGACCCGAAGCCGCCGACCCACTCTCCGTCCCTGGCGAACAGACGCGAGTACGCGGCGAAGTCACGACTGTCGAGGTGGCGCCCATAGTCGAGTAAGAGGTTCTGAATTTCTTCCTTGTCCTCGAACCTCTGCAGGCGCGCGGATACCGAATCGCCCGCGGCTGAGGGCCTGGATTGAGCCGCGCCAGAGGCACCGGCGGCGATCACCAACAGACAGATTCCCGTGAGTATTCGCGCCATCCTGCACCTCGTTTCACGCCTCGGCACGGTCCGTACCACCAAGGCAGGGCCAGAGCCTAAGGCCGCTCACCGACGAGCGTCAAGCCGGCAGAGGGTTTGTATAGGGCGGGAGGGAGGATCTGTGTCACTCCTTCGCGCCGCCGCGGGCCTGTCCTCGGTTGTGGCCGCACTGGCCGTCCTCCAGGGATCCGCGCTGGTTGGCCAGGGGGACGATCCCTTCGCGTTCCTCAAACCGGTCGTCACGGTCAGTCCCGGCGATCTGCAGCGTCTCGATCGCGGCGAAGTGATCGTGCGGGTCCTGCCGGCGCACGACAACCAACTTGCCGTGTTTGCCGTATCGAGGCTCGACGCCGATCCCGATTCCCTGATCCACTGGGCCGGCGCGATCGAGCAGATGAAGAAGAGCCCGTACGTCCTCGCGATCCGCCGGTTTTCCGATCCTCCGCTGCTGTCGGATCTCGACGGCCTGATGCTCGATGACGAGGATGTCGAAGACATTCCGCGCTGCCAGCGCGGCGACTGCGGTGTGAAGCTGTCCGAAGACGAAATCGTGGCGCTGAAGGCGGCTGCTGATTCGGGGGGAGCCTGGAAGGCCGCCGTCCAGCGGGAGTTCCGTCGGGTCCTGTTCAACCGCGTCACTCGCTATCGGCACGCGGGGTTGGCCGGGCTGCCGCCGTACGTCGACCGTCCGGAGACCTCGCTTCCGAGGAACGCGTTCGGTGCGTTGCTCGAGCACTCTCCGCACCTCCGCCGTCACCTCCCGGCCATGACCGACGCGCTCGCCCGCTACCCGAAGACCACGCTTCCGTCGGTCGATTCGTTTCTCGACTGGTCCCAGGAGCATTACGGACGCGGCAAGCCCGTGACGACGATCACCCAGGTGCATGTCGTGCGGCCGGGTCCTCCTCCCTTGCCCGCGGTGCTGATGCTCGCGCAGGAAATCTTCGCGTCGCATTACCGCACGGGGTCCCTCAGCACGACGGCCTTCGTTGTTGGAAGCGCGGACGCCCGGTATCTCGTTCATCTGAACCGCTCGCAGCTCGACATGCTGAAGGGGATGTTCGGCGGTGTGGTGCGCTCGGTGCTCGAGG
>DASTDQ010000600.1:0-7143 GCA_035710305.1 Vicinamibacterales bacterium
TGCGTACGCCTCCGTGATGAGCGCCCTGCGGCTGCCGAAGGCCGATGAGACTCAGGCGGCCGCACGGCGGCACGCGCTCGACGCCGCGATGCGTTCGGCGACCGAGGCTCCACTCGAGACGATGCGCCTCTGCCGGCGGGCACTTGGCGAGGCGCCGGCCGTGGCCGAGAGATGCGTGCCCAGCGCGGCGAGCGACGTCGGGGTCGCGATCGAGCTGCTGCGTGCCGCCGTCCACGGCGCGGAGATGAACGTGGATACGAACCTCGCGTCGGTTGGCGACGCCGGCTACGTCTCCGGCGTGAGCGCCGAGAAGCAACAGCTCGCGAAGGAGAGCCACGCGGACGCGGATCGCGGTCTCGCGCTCGTCGCACGTGCGAGGGCTCCGCGTTAAGGGCTCTTGGTCCGCCACGTGCCGTCACGACGACCAGGGCTGTCGTCGGGGAGCACCAATTGGCGCCCTCCACCCATTCCAGAGGGCGTGGATCTGATTCTGGGCAAATGAAGGGAATTTCGCCGCGAACCGCGTCTGGGCCGGCGCCATTTCGACCCGGCGCTCCGGTCGGACGTCGTGGAAAACCGGGCCCTCTACAGCGGGTTCAGCGACCCGCGCAGCTCCGTGGAGCTGCGCGGCAGTCACGTTTCGGGCCCGGTTTACTGCCTCACGGGTGTCACGACGCCGACAGTCGCGCCTCTCGAAAGACGCCAGGCCAGACGCGGCTGGCCGGGCGAAATCGTGTCTCTTGATCACGATGAGAGTCACACCCATTCCAGACGTAGCGCGCTTTGTGTCGCCAGCGCCAATCCGTGGGTTGTCACTCGATGTCGTCGCGCACGCGGGCTGGGTGGAAGGAGTTGACCGCCGCCAGACTGCCCCAGACAATAGCGCCCGAAGGGTACGTCGGGGGCGGCGTTGGAGCGAGTCGTTCGTGGAGAGAACCAGCAATTGGTGCCCTCCACCCATACAAGGTTAGCCAGATTGAAATGACCGAAAGAATCAACGCTCGAATGTCGGCAGTAGGTGGGGTCTTCGACATGTCCAGCGCGACGCCGCGCTGCATCGGGTCGTCTTCAGCCTTTGGCTCTGCGACGACTTTCGTCACCGCCGCACACATCGTGGCTGGCCGAAGGCTAGACGAAATCGCCGTCAACCACTTCGGCCACTCGAGGCATCAATTTAGCCCGATCAACGAAATCGTCGTGGATCAACACCTGGACGCTGCACTTCTCGACGTAGTTGTAGAGGAACCCCGATGGATCCTGCCCTTCACCCACGCACTGGGCGCAGCGTGGTATGGCAGCGAGGTGGCGTCGATCGGTTGGCCCGTTGACCTACTGGCGCCGGATGCCGACAGGGAGACGCTCCGTTGTTTCAGAGGCTACATCCAGCGCACGTTTCTCTACGACCCTCCAGGTCGCGGGTCATATCCGGCATTCGAGCTGAGTTTCGCAGCCCCACCCGGCTTGAGCGGCTCACCCGTGTTCCTCGTCGACGAGCCCACGACCTTAGTTGGAATCGTGACGGCAAACTTCAGCACACACTCGCTCATCGAGGCAACTGAAGAAACTGCCGATACGACGCGTGCAATCCAGCGTACCGAGTACCGGTCCGTGATTACGTACGGAATAGCAACGATCGCGTGGCATGTCTGGCATGCTTTCGAGGATCGACTTCCCGCGGTCGCTCTGGCTAGCGCACGGCAGGACCAACGGACTGGCTAACACCGCATGCACCCGGCGGAGAATCGGGAAGCCCCGCTGGTGATGCGTTTCCGTTAGGCCGAATTGGAACGCAGCATTGACGAATCCTGGGTCTGCTTCAATGGCTGAGGGTCGCAACGGTGGCTGACCATACGGCTAGTGACACCCTTCCTTCCGGCGTAGAGGGCCTTCAGGCAGCGAACGCCGATCTCCGCGTGGAGGTCGACCGATGTCGCGCAGAAAACGAGCGGCTGGAAGCGGAAAACGTCGACCTCCACGACGAAGTTGAAGAACTGCAGGCGCGCGTCGACGCGGACCTCGAAGCCGAGATCGACGAACTCCGAGCCGAGAACGAGCGGTTGGAGGCGGAGAACGCCGAACTTGACGACCGGGTCGACGGCTTGGAGGCACGAGTCGATACGGATCTCGAGGGCGAGATCGACGAACTCCGAGCCGAGAACGAGCGGTTGGAGGCGGAGAATGCCGAACTTGATGACCGAGTCGACGAACTGGAGGCGCGAGTCGACACGGACCTCGAAGCCGAGATCGACGACCTCAGAGCGGAAAACGAACGGCTCGAGGCTGAGAAGACCGACGCGCCTGGCAGGTCATTCCGTAAGGCATGGGAAACAGAAGGAAGGCCAAGCGACGAGGAACCTGTCTACGTTGCCAGCAAGAATCGAAACAAGTTCCACAGGCCCAGTTGTAAATGGGCTGAGTACATCGGGCCAAGTACGCTGCTCGAGTTTGGATCGCACCGTGAAGCTGTGGAGGCTGGATACAAACCTTGCGGGACGTGCCGGGCTTGAATCGGCCTAACCGCGGCGGACGAATTCCGATCGTGCCCGACGATCAATGGACAAGGATGCTCGGATTCAATAGCCTCCTCACAGCCGCCGGCCTCGATCCCGCCAAGGTTCGATTGGTGCGCCATCGTCATGGGCGCGAGTACCAGCGACTCGTGTATCAGGACGCCATCCGCCAGAATCCGAGGTTTGAGCAATATCAATCCGGCCAACAAAACCCAACGGTCATTGACCAGATGTGCTCCGCCGACTCGATCGCGTCATTCGTCGTTGATCCTGGCGGCGAGACCGTGTTTGTAGGACTCTGGCGTGTAAAGGGTTCGCGCAAAGCGTACGTTCCAGATCCGTACATCACTGTGGCGAGGCCGCCCCTGGCCGGGAGTGTCACGATCGAGTTGGAACGAATGGCTGCTTTGCGGGAGTACTGCGGCCGGATTGTCATCGATTGGGGTGGCGGCGAGCGTGCCTGGGTCCAGTACGCGAATCGACGGGACAAGGAGATCATCGAAGTCCGCCGACACGCCGAGGAGCCGCACTTTCCTGGCTTTGGCCGATTCAGTTGTGGCCTCCACGAAATCGATGCTCTGCCGGCGACCTGGCTCGAAGCGTTGCGTGCGAGCCGCGGGGTCTATCTGCTTGTTCACCGTGAGACCGGAGCGCAATACGTCGGGTCGGCCACCGGAGACGATGGCTTCATCGGTCGCTGGCTTGGGTACGCCGACGGGCACGGTGGCAACGCGGCGATGCGAGAACTTGCCCACAGCCCCGAACAATACGATGTCCGCATTCTCGAAACCGTCGGCTCCGGCGCGACACCCGATGAGGTCTGCGACCTCGAATCATTGTGGAAAGAGAAACTCGGCTCGCGGGCCAAGGGTCTTAATCGAAACTGAGACACGCCGCCGAGCGCAAGTTTAGGTGGACTTGATCTGAAGCGATGGGCAACAGAACTCCAGCAATCACGAAGCGGCGGAATCGAGCTCCAATTCCATATGACGTTCAAGTACGAGTGCTTTTTCGAGACGGCTGGATCTGTCGCTGGTGTCGCCGGCCCGTAGTGTTTGGGCCCGCTTTGCGTTTGCTGCAGGAATTCGCAGCTGGATCCGGATACTCAAGGCCGCTCGCCTACTTTCACAAAAACTGGAGCCGTGCTGGTGCGCCCTTGCTCGACCATATGGGTGCCGTCATTGATCATGTCGAGGCATTTGCGAAAGGCGGGGTTCACGAAGAGGCAAACTTCGTTGTGGCATGCAACAAGTGCAATACGCGGAAGAATGACCATCACGCTGCCGACTACGAACGCAGGAATCCTCCGAGACCGGTTCGCGGCAAGTACGGGGAACCAGAACATTGGGATGGTCTCGCTTCGATGTTCCTTGTGCTTGCAGCCCGGGGCGCAACACTTGGCCCTTCGGAGGCTCGTTGGGAGAAGGCATTACGCAAACATCTCGCACTCTGAAGGGCCACCGCGCATCCGCTTGCAGCCGACGGTGGCCGGTGCGATCCTGAGCGGCCGCGGCTGAAGCGGCACGTTGGGCGGACTAACGAACGCCGAAGGTGAAGCGGCACCGATCGATGCTACTTCAGGCGGTCTCTCCAGTAACCCGGCTTCCGGCGGTCGTGCGCAATGGCGAGGATGCGGATGTGCGCTGCCATTTCCAGGTAGATCACGTGATAGGGAAAGCGCGTCACGGCTTGGCGTCGAACGATGAGGTCAGCCGGCAGGCCCCGGACGCGGGAACCGGCGCGAGGCATCGCAACGATCTGGTTGATAGTGGCGTCAACGGCGTCGAAGAACTCGATGCCCAGGTGCGCTCGCCGAGCCTCGTACCATCGGCCGGCGAAGCGGTATTCGGCGTCCGCCTCGTCGTCAAAGCGAACGTGAGGATTCACCGCTTGCGGAGTTCGGCCTCAGCACGACGGCGCACGTCGTCCCACGGCACTCCGCCGGACTCGTCGGCCATGGCCCGGCGGGCTCGTCGTTCGACCTCGGCCGCCCAGGCCGCTTCGACATCGGCGGGGCGGTCCGCCGCCGCGTCGTCAAGACTGGCCAACAGTTCGGCCGCGACGTCAGCACGTTCCTCGAGGGGCAGCGCCAGGGCTTCGCGCAGGACATCTTGCGCTCGTGACGTCATGCGGCCATTCTACACGGACCAACTGCCCAACATGGCCGACCTCGTGGTCTCGCGCTTGTTGCTGCCGCGAAGACCCGGCGCTGAGTGCTACCGCTTGCGCGGTTCGGGAACCGCCGGGCTGATGGCGACCGAGTCCACGACGAACGAGAATTCGACCGGGTACGGGTAGTTGGGAAAGAACTCGACCTGCTGCGTGTACGAGCCCTCGGCAACGCTGCGCCGCCCGTCTCGTGTCACGATGAGGCGTTCAGCGGTCAGCGGGATTTCCAGCTCGGCGGCCGCCAAGAGGATCTGTGACTGCAGCTCCTCTGTCGTGGACGTGGAGCCGAAGAGCAGCGTCCGCTGCGCCTCGTCCTTGAGCTTGTAGTAGCTCCACATGGAGTCCGCACCCCGGATCACGGCGTTGAGGAACGCCACCGCGATCACGAGTTTGAGGACGGTCTTCATGAGCGCTTCAGTGTATCTGGTGCAGGATCCTGCCCCACCGCACGTTGCCGAGCGCGCCCGACAGCCCCGTCGAGCCGTCGCCGAACGAAAAATACACGAAGAGCGCCTTGCCTTTCACGTAGTCCCGCGGCATGAATCCCCAGTAGCGGCTGTCCTCCGAGTTGTCCCGATTGTCGCCCATCATGAAGTAGTAGCCCGGCGGAACCGTCACCGGGCCGTAACTGCGCCGCGGATTGGGCACTCCCGGCTCGGTCTCCGTGGAGTCGAAGGGAAAGAGGAACTGCACGTACGGCTCGTCGATCGGGGTCCCGTTGATGTGCACCTTCCTGTCGCGGAGCTCGATCGTCTCGCCTGGGAGCCCGATGACGCGCTTGATGAAATCGCGCTCGGGATCCTTGGGATACTTGAACACGAGGATGTCGCCCCGGCGGATGGGATCGATCGGCAGCAGCGCGTCTTCGGCGCCCGTCAGCGTCGGCGCGAAGACGAACTTGTTCACGAGCAGATGATCGCCGATGAGCAGGTTGTTTTCCATCGATCCGGTCGGAATCTTGAAGGCCTGGACGACGAAGGTGCGCACGAACAGCGCCAGCACCACGGCCACGCAGATCGACTCGAAGTACTCCCTCGCGGTGGACTTCCGGAACGACGGCTCTGTCGCCGCCTCGCCCTTCGCCGTTGTCTCTACCTTTTGCATGTTGCCTTGTGCATTCTGCACTACACCACAGCTCGCTTGTGTTGGTGGGCTCCGGCCGAGGCCCCGCTGACCAAACAGCCTGCCCTGCAAGCCACGATCGTTGGCAACATCACCGACACAAGCGAGTTCCGGGGTTAGTGGACTGTATCAACTGAACCCGTAGCACCGACGACAGCCTTTCGACCGCACTTTCGCGGCCGCGACAACGGAGCGGCCGCTAGTAATCCAGGAGATACGTTCCACTAGTCGGTTCCGACCTTGAGTACTGCGAGGAACGCCTCCTGCGGGATCTCCACCCGGCCAACCCGCTTCATGCGCTTCTTGCCCTCTTTCTGCTTCTCGAGCAGCTTCCGCTTGCGCGTGATGTCGCCGCCGTAGCACTTGGCCAGCACGTTCTTGCGCAGCGCCTTCACCGATTCCCGCGCGATGATGCGATTGCCGATCGAGGCCTGGATCGCGACCTCGAACATCTGCCGCGGGATGAGCTCGCGCATCTTCGACGCCAGCGCGCGGCCGCGCTCGTACGCGGCGTCGCGATGGACGATGATCGAGAGTGCGTCCACCGGCTCGCCGTTCACGAGGATGTCCATCTTCACGAGCGGCGATTCCCAGTATCCCGTCACGTGGTAGTCCAGCGACGCGTAGCCGCGTGAGAGCGTCTTCAGCTTGTCGTAGAAGTCGAGCACCACCTCGTTGAACGGCAGATCGTAGGTGATGAGCACGCGGTCCGACTTCAGGTACTCGAGCTTCTTCTGTATGCCCCGCTTGTCCTGGCAGAGCTGGAGAATGGCGCCGACATGCTCGGCCGGCGTCAGGATCATGGCCGTGATGACCGGCTCCTCGAGCCTGGATATCCGGCCCGCCTCCGGCAGCTTCGCCGGGCTGTCTACCTCTTGCACCTCGCCGTCGGTCGTCGTCACGCGATACAGCACGCCCGGCGCCGTCGTCACCAGGTCCATGTCGTACTCGCGCTCGAGCCGCTCCTGCACGATCTCCATGTGGAGCAGACCGAGGAAGCCGCAGCGGAAGCCGAAGCCAAGGGCGACCGACGTTTCGGGCTCGTAGAAGAACGAGGCGTCGTTCAGCCGGAGCTTCTCGAGCGCCTCGCGCAGCTCCGCGTACTGGTGGCTCTCCACCGGGTACAGCCCGGCGAAGACCATCGGCTTCAACTCCTTGAAGCCGGGGAACGGCTCCGTCGTCGGCCGGTGTGTTTCGGTGACCGTGTCGCCGATCTTGGCGTCGGCCACGACTTTGATGTTGGCGACCACGAACCCGACCTCGCCGACGCCGAGCTCGTCCACCGGCGTCGCCTTCGGCGAGAACACGCCCAGCTCGAGCACCTCGAAATCCTGCTTCGTCG
>DASTDQ010000601.1:0-2208 GCA_035710305.1 Vicinamibacterales bacterium
TTGATGGCGCTGCCTGAATCCCTACGGCCGACCCGGTTCTTCAGTTACTGGACCTTGAAGGAGGCGTATGTCAAGGCACGAGGCCTGGGGTTGTCGTTGCCGTTGGATGCCGTGTCTTTCGACCTCGGCGTCGAAGGCATCGGAATCACAATTGACCCGTCATTGAACGACCACGGTCGAGACTGGCAGTTCGAGCAGTGGGCGCCAACCGAACATCACATTCTGGCAGTAGCCATCAAAAGCGGCCCGTCGCCCGGCGCCCGCGTCGTGCGACATCCGGAGTGTCCGGTGGGACAATTGAGGGACGTTTGTTGAGAGGTTCAGGAATGACTATATCGGCACGGAACACGTCTACAGGAGCAGCGACGACCAGCTTCGAGCAGCTCTCCGAGTTGATTCACACGAAGCAAGCCCTGGTCGGGGTGATCGGGCTCGGCTATGTCGGCTTACCACTGGTTCGGGCGTTCACCGCCGCCGGTTTCCGCTGCCTGGGGTTCGATGTCGATCAATCGAAAGTGGACAAGTTGAACGCCGGAGAAAGCTTCATCAAACATATCGATGCGGCGGCCTTTCTCGGGATGATTCGGGAGAAGCGATTCGAGCCTACCGCGGATATGAGGAGGCTCTCGGAGGCCGACTGCATCATCATCTGCGTGCCCACGCCGCTCAACGACAGCCGTGACCCGGACTTGAGCTACATCGATGGGACGGCGCGTTCGATCGCGCGGGCCCTGCGTCCCGGGCAGCTCGTCGTTCTCGAGAGCACGACGCACCCGACGACCACCCGTACGAACGTACTGCCAGTGCTCGAGGCCACGGGGCTGCGCTGTGGAGAGGACTACTTCCTGGCGTTCAGCCCGGAGCGCGAAGACCCCGGCAACCCGCATTTCGAAGCGGCGAGCATCCCGAAGGTCGTCGGAGGCTACGACGAGCGAAGCGCGGAGCTGGCCTCGGCGATGTACGGGCCCGCCGTCGTTCAGGTCATACGCGTGTCGAGCCTCGAAGTGGCCGAGGCGAGCAAGATCCTCGAGAACACGTATCGGGCGGTGAACATCGCACTCGTCAACGAGCTGAAGGTTCTCTACGACAAGCTCGGCATCGACGTGTGGGAGGTGATCGAGGCCGCCAAGACCAAGCCGTTCGGTTTCCAGGCCTTTTATCCCGGGCCGGGCCTCGGAGGGCACTGCATCCCGATTGACCCGTTCTACCTCACGTGGCTCGCGCGCAAGCACGGGGAACAGACCCGTTTCATCGAACTGGCGGGCGAAGTCAACGCGCACATGCCTCAGTACGTCGTCAATCGCCTGGGCGAGTTCCTGAACGAGCAGCGGAAGCCAATCAACGGCAGCCGGATTGCGATTCTCGGAGTGGCGTACAAGAAGGACGTCGACGACGCCCGCGAGAGCCCGGCGTTCGAGCTCATGAGGCTGCTTTTCAGCCGCGGCGCCGAAATCAGCTACAACGATCCTCACATTCCAGTGCTGCCGCGGGTCCGGCATTATCCGAATCTGCCGGAGATGCGGAGCGCAGAGCTGACGCGCGACTTCCTCGGTGCCCAGGATTGCGTATTGGTCGCCACCGACCATTCCGCGTACGACTACGAGTTCATTGTGGAGCACTCCAAGATGGTGCTCGACACGCGCAACGCAACCAGGCTCGTGACCAGAGGGAGAGAAAAAATCCGCAAAGCCTAGGGATCCGCGGGGCCCGGCGTTTGCAGGTGTTCTGCTTATAGGCGGACTTCTTTCTGAAGAATCCAATCGGCTAGGATCGGTGGCCGCCCTGGCTGCCGGCGATTCCAATCTGGCGCCGTGAAGTCGGCGTCCAAACTGGACAAGCGGGCCCATCCGTTGACGGCATGACTGGCGGGTCCCTTGCACACTGCAATTGCGCGTTTCGGCGCCAAAGGCACGCACACGGAGTGTCGGTTTATTGACACCTCAGGGAATTCGAGGTTGCCGAATGAAGAAACCAAATTTGAGGGTAATCGCCCTGTGTCTGCTGCTGACCCCTGCAGGCCCCGCGCTGGCGTCGCAGTCGTCGCAGAAGCTGGGGGCGTCACCAGCGCCGGCGACTGCACCGGCGAGTGTGCCACCCGGCTATGTGATCGGCGTGGACGATGCGCTCAGCGTTCGTTTCTGGGGGCCAGACGAAAAACTCTCTGGCGATGTGGTCGTGCGGCCCGACGGCAAGATTTCGTTGCAGTTG
>DASTDQ010000602.1:0-6602 GCA_035710305.1 Vicinamibacterales bacterium
CGCTCGTGTTCTGCATCTTCCCGGCGATCTGGGTCGTAACCATCGGACCGGCCGCGATCAAGTTCGTGCAGGTCCTCTTCCCGCTGGCACAACAGCAATGACGACCGCCCTGGACGACGTCCGCCTCGCTTCCCCGCCAACCGTTCCTGCGACGCTGGAAGACACGGGGCTCGGACCCGATCAGATCGAGCAGCTCCTCATCAAGACTCTGTACGGCGGTGAGGCAACGGGCCTCGCGCTCGCCGATCGCCTCCGCCTGACCTATACGATTTTCGAGCGCATCGTCGAACGGATCCGCGCCGAGCGCCTGATCGAAGTGCGGGGCACCGTGGGTACGTCGAGCGGCGCGAACTACCGGTACGCGCTCACCGATCTCGGCCGCGACCGGGCGCGGCAGTACCTGGACATCAACCAGTACACCGGCGCGGCGCCGGTACCCCTGGCGACCTACGTGGCGCAGATGCGTGCGCTGGCGGCCTCGCGCGGCTACATCGAGCGCGAGCGGCTTCGCAACGGGTTCTCCCATTTGATCGTGGGCGACGACATCCTCGAGCAGCTCGGGCCGGCGGCGAACGCCAACAAGGCCATCTTCCTGTACGGCCCCCCGGGCAACGGCAAGACGGTGCTTGCCGAGGGCCTGGGCAGGGCCATCGGCGGCGACATGTACATGCCGTACGCCATCGAGGTCGAGGGTCACATCATCACGATGTACGACCCGATCAACCACGAGCCGCTCGAGCGCGACGAGCCCGCGTCGGCCAGCATCATTGCCACCGCCGCGAAGGATCGGCGCTGGGTTCGCATCCGCCGGCCCGTGGTGCAGGTCGGCGGCGAGCTGACGCTGGACATGCTGGACCTCACCTTCAACAGCCTGGCCAAGTTCTACGAGGCCCCGCTCCAGCTGAAGGCCAACGGCGGCGTGTTCCTCGTGGACGACTTCGGCCGCCAGCGCATGCGTCCGGAAGATCTCCTGAACCGCTGGATCGTGCCGCTCGAGAGCCGCGTGGACTACCTGACGCTGCACACCGGAAAGAAATTCCAGGTGCCGTTCGACGTGCTGACGGTGTTTGCGACCAACCTCGACCCGCTGTCGCTCGCCGACGAAGCGTTCCTGCGCCGCATTCCCTACAAGATCGAAGTCGGCGACCCGACCATCGAGCAGTTCACCCGCATTCTCGAGATGAACTGCCGCCGGCGCGACCTGCGGTTCCACCCGGTCATCGCGGCGTACCTGCAGCGCCGGCACTACGCGCCCACCGGGCGACGGCTGCGCTCCTGCCATCCGCGCGATTTGCTCGACCAGGTGACCGCGTTGTGCCGCTATCGCGGAATCGAGCCGGTGCTGAATCGGGACATGCTCGACGCCGCCTGCGCCGCGTACTTCATCGACCAGAACGACGAGCCGGCCGCTGAGCCGGCCGCCGAGCCCGTCAAGCGCAAGTCGAAGCCACGCAGGCACCAGATCGAGGTGCGCTGATGGCGGAGACGACCCTGGCGCTGGTCAATCAGCGGACCGACGAGGCGCTGGCAGACCGCGTCGAGGTCGCGGTGACGCGGAAGGATCGGCGGAAGGGGCTCCTCGGCCGTGATGGCTTTGCCGTGTCGGAGGCGCTCGTGCTGGCGCCGTGCCTCGCCATCCACACGATGTTCATGCGGTTCGACATCGACGCCGTCTTCGTTGACGACGACGGGCGCGCGGTGAAGGTCGTCGAGAACCTGGCGCCGTGGCGCATCGCCGTGCAGCCGTTCGCGCACGCCGTCGTCGAGCTTCCAGGCGGCAGCCTGAGCCGCCGCGTCGCCATCGGCGATCGTCTCTACCTGGTTGACGAGGCCGGGCGACGAGTCGGCCTGTCGGCTGCCGACCTGAAGGAGCGCGTGTGCTGACCCGGCCGCGCGTCGAAAAACCGGTCCTCGATCCGCAGCGGTACCCGGTCGTACTGGTGACCGAGGAGCAGCTCGCCGAGCTGATGCGGCGCCCCTCGATGCGCCAGGTCAACCGGCATCCGCGCGCCCCGTACACGTACGTCCGACGATGGACGCGCTGGGCTGCGGCCGCGATCGTGTTTGCGATGGTTGCCGCGGTTGGCGGGCTCACCTGGTTCTTCGCGCCGCAGCCGGCAATGGCGTCGTTCCCGTGGGCCGCAACGCCCCGCATGCCGACCATCACGACCGGTGCCAGCTTCAGCATCACCATTGCCTCTCTCGAGAGCGGCGACGAAGCAGGCGCGACGGCCACGCGCGTCCGGGCGTTCGGCCTTCCGGCGTTCACGCGCCGCTCCCCTGGCAGGGAACAGATGTATCAGGCGATGGTCGGCCCGTACGTCTCGCTCGACGAGGCCGAGCGGGCGCAGCGCCGCTTGAGTGGATTGGGTTATCGCGGAGGGCGGATCTTCGTCGACGAGTCGCTTCGCACGGGCGTGCACGAGCAGGAGCCAGTCAGCCTCGGCAACAAGGACATCGCGGCGCTGATCGTCGGCGCGCCGGAGCGTCTCTCGTTCGTGCTGGAGCTGCCGGAAGAGCCCAGCCAGGTGACGTCCCGCCGCACCACCGAGACCGCCTTCGACGTTGACGTGAGCCCGCTGCCGGGCCCGATGCCCGCGCAACAGTGGAGAGTGCCCGAGGGCGTCCACCTGCTGCAGGCCGTGACGATGGAGGAGCTCAGCGCGCCGGGAGGCAGCAAGTATCTTCGCGCGCGCCTGGCGCTCCCCGAGTTCGCCAAGGCCAACGTGCGCAACGAGGGCCGGCGCGTCTACGTCGATCTGACCTGGCCTGTCGCGGAAGACGACGTGAGAGCGCCGCGACGCACCGTCGAAGAGGCCGCGGAACCCGCGGCGGCGTTCGACAGTCCCCGGCCGAAGGCGCCTGTGTCATCCCCCAGGCAGGATGACCAGTACCGCGAGGCGATGATCCCCGTTCACCGGCGGATTGCGGAGATGCGGCCCTTCCTGCAGTCGGCCGCGAAGTCGGGCTCGGTCGAGGTTCTTGGCGCCCTCGATCAGACGCTCGCGGCGCTCGAGTCCTCGCTGACGTCCATGAGCGTGCCCGCCTCTGCCGCGCCGCAGCACCAGCTGCTCGTCGCGGCGACGCGGTCGGCGCGTGCCGGAGTGGACCCCGCGTTCACGGGCGACAGACAGGCGCACCTGCAGAAGGCGTTCGACATGTTCGACGGGGCGACGGCCCCCGCGGCGCCGACGGCTACACCGGGGCTGCAGTAAGCCACACCCCTCCCACGACAATCGCAAGGAGCGCGGCGGCGGTCATCATCACCCGATGCGCCCGTTCGGCGTTCGGTGCGTGGCTGGCGATGGATCCGAGGAGCGCGGCAAAGGCCGTCATCGCGGCGACGGTGGCGACGCCGAAAGCGCCGATGTAGAGCAGCGCCGCGTCCCTCGGTAGTCCGAGGGCGGGGAGCACGCCAAAGAAATGCGAGCTTCCAGCGACACCGTGCAGCACGCCCAGGAAGAACGACGCATGCGCGTGCCCCAGGTGCCTGAGCCATCGCGGCCCTGCCTGCACGTGAAGGTGATCGTGCGACAGGCGTCCGTGCTGGTGAGGCGAGTGCCGGACGCGCGCGCTGCGCCGCAGCGCCCAGAAGCCGATGCCGATGAGCGCGACGCCGACCAGGCGCTCGCTCCATCCCGAGAGCGCGTCGATTGGCGGCAGCGCGTCCCGCAACAGGAGCGCCAGCAGGGCCACCAGCGTCACGCCCGAGGCATGGCCGATGCCCCAGGTCCATCCCGCGATCCATCCTCTGTCTCGACGGTCTACGGCAAGCGGGGCCACTGCGGCGAGGTGATCGGGACCGGACAGGACATGAAAGAATCCGGCGAGCGCGCCGGTGACCACAACGAGCATCGTTCCCATCATTACACGTTTTCGCCGTCAATCCCGGTGTGGTTTCATGTGGACGTCGATGACAACCCTCATGGCGCGTGCAGCGCTGCTGGCGTCCCTGGCTGTTGCGGGATGTGACAGATCGCCAACCCGGATGCTCGTGACCGCGGCGGAGCAGTCGGGGTTTGCGCGAACGGGCCGCTACGAGGAAGTCGAGGCGCTGTGCACGGCGTTCCAGCGGGCGTGGACCGATCAGGTCCGCTGCGTGGAGTTCGGGCGCTCGCCGGAGAACCGTCCGATGCTCTCGCTCGTCGCATCGAGCGACGGGGCACTCGACCCGGCCGCGGCACGCGCACGCGCGCGCCCCGTGGTGCTGATGCAGGGGGGCATTCATGGCGGCGAGATCGACGGCAAGGACGCCGGGTTTCTGGCGCTGAGACAGATCCTCGAGGGCGCCGCGGCGTCGGGCGCGCTCTCGCGCGTCACGCTCGTGTTCGTTCCCGTGTTCAACGTCGATGGCCACGAGCGCTTCGGACGCTGGAATCGTCCGAACCAGACAGGGCCCGAGGAGATGGGCTGGCGGACGACCGCGCAGAACATCAACCTCAATCGCGACTACGTGAAAGCCGACGCGCCGGAGATGCGGGCCATGCTGCGTCTGCTGGGAGAGTGGGATCCGATTCTGTATGCGGATCTTCACGTGACGGACGGTGCGCAGTTCGAGCACGACGTCTCCATCACCGGCGGGCCCATCTTCGACGGCGACGACGACCTTCGGCGTGTGCGCCGCGGCCTCCGCGACGAGCTGATACAGCGTCTGTCGGCTCAAGGCTCGCTGCCGCTCGACTTCTATCCGTCCTTCGTCAGAGAGGACGATCCAACCTCGGGGTTTGCCGTCACGGCCTCACAGGCACGCTTTGCCGACGGCTACTGGACGCGGCGAAATCGTCTGTCAGTGCTCGTCGAGACTCATTCGTGGAAGGACTATGCCACCCGCGTTCGCGTCACGCGCAACGCGATCGTCGCGATGGTCGAGTCGGCCGCTGCGAACGGTGCCGCATGGCTGGCCGCCGCCCGCGCGGCCGACGAACGGTCCGCCCGCATCGGCGGGTCCAGCGTTGCACTGGCCTATACCGCCACCGATCACGTCAAGACGATCGACTTCCGCGGCTACGCCTATACCCGCCAGCCGTCGGCGATCTCCGGAAGTCTGAGCATTCGCTACGACGCGACGCGGCCGCAAATCTGGCAGGTGCCGCTGCGCGACGAGGTACGGCCGACAATCACCGCGGTCGCTCCACGAGGCGGCTACATCGTTCCAGCTGCGCACGCGGCGTGGGTTGGCGAGAAGCTGGCCTTGCACGGCATCACGAGCCGTGTCCTGACCGGCGTGACCGGCGAAGCCGACGTCGAGGTGTTTCGCGCCACGAAGACGACGCTCGGCTCGGCCACGTTCGAGGGCCGCGTGATCCGCTCGGTCGAGGGCGAGTGGACCGCCGAACGACGCTCCGTGCCGGCCGGCTCGTTGTTCGTTCCTGTCGCCCAGGCGAAGTCGGCGCTCGTGATGACGCTGCTCGAGCCGCGAGGGCCAGACTCATTGGTCAGTTGGGGATTCTTCAACGCCTCGTTCGAGCCCAAGGAGTACATGGAGGCGTATGTCGCCGAAGCGCTCGGCGTCACGATGCTCCAGACCGATCCCAAAGCGAAGGACGAATTCGAGCGCCGGCTGCGCGAGGACCCCGAGTTTGCCCGGAGCCCCAGCGCGCGGCTCGAGTTCTTCTATCGCCGCCACCCGTCGTGGGACGAGCGGCTCAACCTGTATCCGGTGATGCGGGTCCAGAGCGAACCCTGAGGCTTGAGCCCTGAGGCCTGGGCCCGAACCCTGAGGCCTGGGCCCTGAGCCCTGGGGCCTGCCTATTTGGGAGCCATCCGGATCGCGCCGTCGAGCCGGATGACCTCGCCGTTCAGCATCTCGTTCTCGAAGACGTGCCTGACGAGTGACGCGAACTCCTCCGGGCGTCCGAGGCGTGGGGGAAACGGGACCTGCTGCGCCAGCGACGCGCGCGCGGCTTCGGGAAGCGCGGCGAGCAGGGGCGTGTCGAACGTCCCGGGCGCAATCGTCACGACGCGCACGCCGATCCGGGCGAACTCGCGCGCGAGCGGCAGCGTCATCGAGACGATGCCGCCCTTGGATGCCGAGTACGCCGCCTGGCCGATCTGGCCGTCGAAGGCGGCGACCGAGGCCGTGTTCACGATTACGCCGCGCTCGCCCGCGCTCGTCGGCTCGTTGCTCGACATGGCGGCGGCGGCCAGACGTGTGACGTTGAACGTACCGACGAGGTTGATCTGAATCGTGCGCGTGAAGCTCGCCAGCGAATGAATGCCCTCCCGCCCGAGCACGCGCTCGGCGGCGGGGACGCCGGCGGCATTGACCAGCCCGTCGAGCCGGCCGAACGCCTTCACCGCCGCATCGACGGCCTTCTGGACCTCGTCCTCGTGCGTGACGTCGGCCTTGACGAAGCGGACGCTCTGGCCGTGCTGCGCCGCCTTTGCGCGTCCGGCGTCGTCGTTGAGGTCGAGGATGATGGCGCGGCCTCCGGCGGCCACGACCATGTCCACCGTCGCGCCTCCCAACCCCGACGCCCCGCCCGTGACGAGCACCGTTCGCCCGGTGAGTTGCACGACGGGATTCTAGTAGAAGGGGGCAGGGGGCAGGGGGCAGGGGAAAAAAGAAAGGCGGGTCTGAAGACCCGCCTCTACTGATGCCT
>DASTDQ010000603.1:0-7043 GCA_035710305.1 Vicinamibacterales bacterium
GCGTCCCCATCGACAAAGACATCTTCCAGGCCGAGGTGCGTCACGGTATCGGGCTGCAAAGTCTTGAGCGCCATGTGCTCGATGAGGTCGGTCGAGAACCCGTACAGGACCCCATACGGCGAATACGCGCCGGCTGCCGGCCGGAAGCGCGGACAATCCTCATACAACGGCTTCGACACGCGGCCGATCCGTGATTCGTACTCCTGGAGCAGCTGAACGTGCCGCGTTCCCATGGCCGTATACACCGCGTGCCCATCGCGTTCCGTCGCCGTGAACAGATGCTCGATCATCGTGTACGCGCCTAACAGTTCGACGCGATTCAGGAACAACTCCGGGTCCGGAGAAACGCCCTGGCAAATGGCGTCCGCCAGTTCGACCCTCTTCTGACCATCCCCACTCTGCCAGGCGATTTCATACGCCTCGAGCAGCGGCACGAGATCGTGAACGAGCAGGGCGAAATCAAGAGCGTTGGAGTTGCGAGTGCTCAGCACCAGGCTCTTGTCGTCGAGAGACACTGCCTTCTTCAAGGAGTGGTAGCGAATCTGCGAGCGCAAGTGCCCGGCCGCCATTCGAGCACTGGCTTTGTGTATTTCAACCCGGTCCTCTGGCGAAAAGGCCTCTGCAATCTCTTCGGCCACTTCGAAGTAGGCCCCCAGTTCATCCGTCGCGGGGCTCTGCGCCAGCTGAATCAACCATCGTGCATCCCGCACGAGCACCGGCTGATCGGGCGGCGCGGCTTTCCAGAGCTGGTCGAGCACGCCTTGAACCTGCGAGAGCCGATCGCCGGCGCTGCCCGATCCCGCGTCCCATAGCCGCATGCTCAACAGCTCGAGGCACCGGATGACGTACAGGTTGAACAGCGTGTGCGCGTAACGGAGCCGTCCGTTGCGGCCAGGCCAGCGCGTGTGCCGCCACAAGTGAAAGCCGCGGATCATCATCTCCGCCGGATCGACCAGGCCGTTGTGCAGTCCCGGAAGCTCTCGAGGCCTGAATCCACTGGCCCAATGCGCTTCTTCCAATCGACCTCTCAGACGCGATTGGCTGTGGGTGATCCCGGTCAGAGTAAAGAAGCAATCTTCGAAGTGACGGGAAAGAAGGGAACCGTCCTGCAGGTATTCAATCGGCTTTCGCTGGGCGTTCAGCACCCCTTCTATGCGCTCGACGATGTCCTCGCGATGGGCCAGGAAGAACTGAAGAAGCTCGATGTGTTCGTGAAACGGCACCTGGCCAGGACGCGGCACGCCCTGGATCGTAAGCCAAGGGGGGCTACGTCGCCGAGACGTTGATCAGCGCGCCGCCCGGCACGCGCTTCAGCGCGTTGGCATCCGAGAGCGCCAGCTCGAGCACGCGGCGGGCGATGAAGGTGTGCTCGCGGGCGAGGCTCTCGGCCCGCGTGCCCTGCCGATGGCTGACCGCTTCGATGATCGATCGATGATGCAGGTTGGCGATCGCGAGCGTCTCGTCCGAGTTCGGCAGGACCGACGTCGGAAACACCATCGCGCTCGGCGAGGCGAACGGCAGCGAGTTCACCTGCTCGATGCTGCGGCGCAGCATGGCGCTCTTGGACAGATCGACCAGCGCCGCGTGAAACGCCTCGTTCAGGTCCATGTAATCGGACAGCGAGTCGATCGTCAGCCCCTTGAGCGCTCCCATCTTCGCGCTGTACTGACGAAGGGGATCGAGCTCCGACACGTCGGTGAGCCTCTCGGCCGCCAGGCGCGCCGCGGTGCCTTCCAGCACGGCGCGTACTTCGATCGCATCGAGGACCTCGGCGATCGTGAACCCCCGCACCACGAAGCCGCCGGTGGGGACGACGTCGAGAAAGCCGATGTGCGCCAGACGCTCGAGCGCGAGCCGGATGGGCGTCCTCGACATGCCGAGCCGCGCCACGAGCGGAAGCTCCGAGATGCGCTCGCCGCGCCCGAACACGCCGACCAGCAGCATCTCTCTCAGCCCGACGAACGCGCGCGCGATCTGCGAGGCGACGTCGGCCGTCCGCCCCTGGCGGTCCTGCGGGACGAGTGCCGGAATCTTCGGCATTCTTGAATCCTACTGCAGCACGGCCGCATGCAGAACATCAGCCAGTGCAGCGTCTTGCATGCAGGACATGGAACCTGCGATCTCACATATATCGATTATCAATGCGATTCAGTTTGACATATCAGTGTGCCATGCGTATTCTCCGCCCATCTGCATGCAGGCCGGCCGAGGCGGCATGCCAGTGAGTCCCCCCGCGGAATGGCCGACCGGCCTCAACGGCGGGGGGCATCGGTAGTGACGATTCAGACAAGGAGAAGGTATGCGTGGAGTGATGAACGCGTTGGTCATCGCGGCAGCCCTCGTCGTGCTGCCGACTCTTGCGCACGCGCAAGGCACACTGACCGGCACCGTCCGGGACGCGTCCGGCGCCGTCCTGCCCGGCGTTACCGTCGAGGCGTCGAGCGACGCCCTGATTGAAAAAGTCCGTTCCGTCGTGACTGACGGGACCGGACAGTACCGCATCATCGATCTACGCCCCGGCACCTACGCGCTGTCATTCACGCTGCCCGGCTTTACCGCGGTCAAGCGCGAGGGCGTCGTGCTGGCCGGCTCCCAGACGCTGACGATCCCGATCGAGATGCGGGTCGGGCAGCTCCAGGAAACGATCACCGTCACGGGCGAGACGCCGGTGGTGGATTTGCAAAGCGTGAAGCGTGAGCTCGTGCTCGACTCCGAGGTCATCCAGGCCATTCCGGCGACGCGCGCGGTCGGGTCGCTCCTCAACGCGACACCAGGCCTCACCGTGGACAACAACGGTATGGCGGCGTCGCCGACGATGACGTTCTTCAGCGCGCGCGGCGGGCAGGCGAACGAGGGACGCATGACGATCAACAACATGATCGTGGCCGCCGCGTTCAACGGCGGGGGCGTGTCCTCCTACATCTACGACTCGCCCAATAGCGACGAAGTGTCGGTCGTCGTCTCGGGCGGCCTCGGCGAAGCCGACATCGGCGGTCCCATCATGAACCTGGTTCCGCGGACCGGCGGCAACTCCTTCCGCGGGCAGGCGTTCTTCAACACGGCGGGCGACTGGTCCAGGGGCAACAACCTGACCGAGGATCTGATGGCACCCCCGCCCGGTCCGAACCTGAGGGAAACGCCGGGCATCATCCAGTCCTACGACGGCAGCGCGTCCTACGGCGGTCCCATCATGCGGGATCGGCTGTGGTTCTTCGGCAGCTACCGGAAGCTCGAGACGCATACGGCCGTCGAGGGCGTCAGGGCGAACGCCAACGTCTACGACGCCTCGCGATGGGACTGGCTCGAGTCCCCGGTGACCGCGCGATTCGCGCAGGGCCGCGTGATGTACATCGGCCGCCTCACCGCACAGGTCACGGAACGGAACCGTGTCTCGTTCAACTACGAGTACCAGCATCGCTGCGAGGGGACGCCGCTGAAGCTCGAGACCACCGGTGCCTGCCGTTCACGTTCCGCGGACTGGATCGGGCTCGGCACGACGACACAGTCGCCGGAAGCGACGACGACCGCGGCGCGCGGCTACTTCGATTTCCCGTACCACGTGACGCAGGGCATGTGGACAGCGCCGCTCACCAACAAACTGCTGGCCGAGGCGGGGTACACGAGCTTCATCTACTGGCCGGCGTTCGGCCAGGCGCCGCCCGACGGCATCCACAACCTCATCCCGGTGAGTGAGCAGTCCACCGCGGTGAATCCGGCCACCGGGGGGCAGTATGCCCCGGCCGCCAATTACGCCTATCGCGGACTTCTGAGCGCCGGACGCAACTACGGCAACCCGAACAACTGGCGGGGTTCGCTCTCCTATGTGACCGGGGCGCACAACATGAAGGTCGGCTACCAGGGTGCGTACTTCATCACGAAGGACCACCTCGTCACGAACGATTCACTGATGTCCTACCGCTTCAACCAGGGCCAGCCGAACCGGGTCACCTATCGCCTGCCGGAGTGGGAAGCTGCTAACCGGGTGATGTCGAACAGCCTGTACATCCAGGACACCTGGACGCGCGGGCGGCTGACGCTGCAGGGCGCGCTGCGCTACGACCGCGCCTCGAGCTTCAGCCCGGCGGACGGCAATGGCACCCAGGAGACGTCGCCGTTCAACGCCGCGCCGATCACCTTCTCCCGTGTCGAGGGCGTCAACGCCTACAACGACCTCACCCCGCGCGTGGGCGTCGCGTACGACCTGTTCGGCAACGGCAAGACGGCGATCAAGTTCAACTGGGGCCACTACCTCGATGCGGCGACCAACGACAGCATCTACACGGCGATGAACCCCGCCAACCGCATCATCCAGAGCGTGGACCGTGACTGGACCGACACCAACGGCAACAAGCAGGTGGACTGCAATCTCATGGATCCGGCCCTGCAGACGGCGATCGACAGATGCGCCGCGCTGACCGGCAACGCGCTGAACTTCGGCCAGACCAACCCCAGCTTTGCCACCGTCAACCCGGGGCTGCTGCACGGCTGGGGCGTCCGCGAGAACGACTACCAGTGGGGCATCAACGTCCAGCAGGAGATCGTCCCGCGCGTGTCGCTCGACGTGGGGTACAACCGCCGCTGGTTCCACGGTGCAACGGTGAGCGACAACATCAATCGATCTCCGGACGAGTGGGACAGCTGGGTCATCAACGCGCCGCTCGACCCTCGCCTTCCGGAGGGCGGCGGCTACCCGATCACGATGTACACGGTCAAGGCGGCGAACGCCACCGAGCCGGCGCAGAACAACACGACCTTCGAAACCGACTTCGGGCCCGAGCGCATCAACTACTGGCACGGCGTTGACGTCACCGTGAACGCGCGCCTGCAGAACGGCCTGATGGTGCAGGTGGGGACGAGCACGGGGCGCGGGGTCTTCGATGCCTGCGCCGCCACCACCAAGATGGACACGCCGGATCCCCGGACCTCTGTGCCGGGTTTCGGGGGCGGCCAGAACTGCAAGGACATCGATCCGGTCGAGACGACCTTCCGCGGCCTGGCCTCGTACACGATCCCGAAGATCGACGTGCTGGTCAGCGCGACGTTCCGCTCCCAGCCGACGCAGCAGTTGACGGCCACCTGGAGCATTCCAAATGCGCTCGTCGTTGCCGCGCTCGGCCGGCTGCCGGTCGGCGCAAACCCGACCGGGAACACGGCCGTGGCGCTGCTCGACAACGAGCATCGCGTCTACGACGAAGATCGCCGGGCGCAGATCGACATGCGCTTCGCCAAGATCTTCCGCTTCGGGGGGACCCGCACCAACGTCGGCGTGGACATCGGCAACCTCCTGAACACGAACTACGGGACGGCGTTCGAGAACACCTATCAGTACAGCGTCGGCAACGTGGCACAGGGCGGAACGTGGGCGAACCCGACGGCGATCTACACGCCCCGGTTCTTCCGCCTGAACTTCACGGTGGACTTCTAGTCAGAGCTTTTGCGTTAACTCCCAACTTCCAACTCCCAACTCCCAAGGCCAATCTTGGGGGTTGGGAGGCCTCCTTTCCTCGACCGTTCAGCCCAGCGGCCTCCAGCGATATCATTCCCATTCACTCGCCGTGTACAACTCGGCCGTGGAGCAGACGGAATGACGAGCATGACAAGCGTGGCGACGACGGTGGATCTCCCCTCGAGGGCGAAGGCGGTCGCGACGATCGCGGATGAATGCGCGGAAGCAGGAGACCGGCACGGGCTGCTGTCGACGCCGGTCGTCGAGGCGCTGCACCGGGAGGGGCTGCTCGGGATGTGGGTGCCGCGGTCGCTTCGCCGCGGCGCCGAGCTCGACCCGGTCTCCTCGCTCGAGGTCATCGAGCACCTGTCCTACGGGGATCCATCGGCCGGCTGGGTGTTGATGGCGTCGGCTCTTGCCATCGGCACCGGCGCCTCCTACCTGGGAGATGCGGCCGTCGCCGAGCTGTTCGGCGGCGATCGCCTGCCCGTCATCGCGGGGCAGGGCACTCGTCCCGGGAACGCCGTCCCGCAGGCGGGCGGCTTCAGGCTGACGGGTTCGTGGAGCTTCGCCTCCGGTATCAAGCACGCCACGCACATTCACACGCTCGGCGTGATCGAGGGCACCGGGGAGCCCCGGATCTTCGTGCTGCCCGTGGCCAGCGCGACGCTCATCGAGAACTGGGACGTGCTCGGCTTGCGCGGGACCGGCAGCATCGACTATCGGACCGAGGGCGTGTTCGTCCCCGAGGCGTACACGCACTTTGCCGTCACCGAGTCGCCGAGACGCGGCGGGGCGCTGTTCACGATCGGCATCGCCGGCTTCGCCCTCATTTGTCACTCGGGGTGGGCGTGCGGCATCGGCCGGCGCCTGCTCGACGAGCTGGCGGCGAAGGTCCGCTCGGGCATCGGCCGCTCCGGCACGCTGGCGGGCAGCGACGCCTTCCACGAGCAGTATGCGAAGGCCGAAGGGAAGTATCGTGCCGCGCGCGCGCTGGTCTACGAAACCTGGAGCGACGTGAAGGCCACGCTCGACAGGGGCGCGGCGCTCGACACGCGCCAGCGCACGCTCACGCGGCTGGCTCTGTCACATATCACGTGGTGCTGCCACGACGTGGCGGACTTCGTGTACAGCGCCGCGGGCACGGTCGCGCTGCGCGCCGGCACGATCCAGCGGCTCGTCCGCGACATGTACGCGGGCAGCCAGCACATCACATCGGCGCCCCCGGTCATCCGCAACACCGGCCGCGAGCTCGCCGGCCTGGCCGACAGGAAGAAGTGGGTGTTCCTCGATCTCGTGGACGAGATCTGATCCGCGGCCACTTTAGTCCTTGGTGCTTTGTTCTTGGTACTTGGTCCGTCCTAAGTCCTTGGTCCGTCCGTTGTCCTTGGTCCGTCCGTTGTCCTTACTTAGTCCTTGGTCCCCGGTGCGACCATCCGGCTCACCGTCTGTGAGCGATACCGTTCGGGCTCAGACTTCGTGACCGAGGACCAAGGACGGACCCAGGACCAGGGACGGACCAAGAACGAAGGACGAAGCACCAAGGACGTTACATCCCGCTCGCGCGGATCGTCTCGAGCCCGTGTCCCCCCGGCCC
>DASTDQ010000604.1:0-2195 GCA_035710305.1 Vicinamibacterales bacterium
GCTGAAGATGCTTTCTTCACCGGTTGATCATGTGAGAATAGCGCGTTTTGATCGGAAGTAAAGCGCTAAGTTCCACCTCAGCCCCGCGCCGCGAGGAGATCCCGTGACTGCATCAAGCCCGGTGTCCGTCGTCCTGACCACAATCGCCGCCCGAGAGGACGCCATCGCCCTCGCTAGAACGCTCATCGAGGAGCGCCTGGCCGCCTGCGTGAACGTCCTGCCGCAGATGACGTCGGTCTACCGGTGGAAAGGGGCGATTGAGGAAGAGCCAGAGCATCAGGTGGTGATCAAAACGGCGTCCGATCGGCTGCCCGCACTGGAGGCGCGGCTGAGGCAGCTGCATCCCTACGAGGTTCCTGAGTTCGTGGTGCTGGAGGCCGGCGATCACGAGAACCCGTACCTCACGTGGGTTCGCGAGTCGGTTGGTTAGGCGGGTCTAAAGACCCGCCTCTACTACTTTTGTCTACTCCTCAGCCAGGCGAAGACCGCCGGCAGCAGCGACAGGCCGATGACGACCGCCACGACGATGTGGATCCGTTTCTCGATGTCGGGGATCAGGTTGCCAAGCGCGTAGCCCCCGAGGGTCATGCTCAGGACCCAGGCGATCCCGCCGACGATGTTGTAGGTGGCAAACGTCCGGTACTTCATCTCCGCCACGCCCGCCACGACCGGCGCGAACGTCCGGAGGATCGGCACGAACCTGGCGATGACGATCGTCTTCCCGCCGTGGCGCTCGTAGTAGTCGTGCGTCATCCGCAGGTGCTCGCGCCGGAAGAAGAACGAGTCCGGCCGGCTGTACAGCGCGATGCCCGTGCGGCGGCCGATCCAGTAGCCGGTGGCGTCGCCGAGGATGGCTGCGGCGCACAGCACCAGGTTCAGCGTCACGATGTCGAAGTCGCCGCGCGCCGCGAAGAGGCCCGCCGTGATCAGCAGCGAATCGCCGGGCAGGAAGAAGCCGACGAGCAGTCCCGTCTCGGCAAAGACGATCAGGATCAGTCCGTAGAAGCCGACGAGCCGAATGAGCTCCGGGACGTTGTAGACGGTGGAGAAGAACTGCTCGACGAACCCCATCAAACACGCTCGAGCGCCTGCGCCAGGTCTTCCTTCAGATCGTCGACGTCTTCGATGCCGACCGAAATCCGCACCATGTCGTCGGTCAGTCCGATCTGCCTGCGCCGCTCGGGAGGCACCGACGCGTGGGTCATCGTCGCGGGGTGTGAGATGAGCGTTTCGACGCCGCCGAGGCTTTCGGCCAGCGACATCAGCCTGACGCCGTTCAGCAGGGTCCGCGCCCTGTCCAGCGACCCGAGCTCGAAGGCGATCAGGCCGCCGAACCCCTTCATCTGGCGGCGCGCGAGCGCGTGCTGCGGATGATCCGGCAGGCCAGGATAGTGGACCCGCGACACCTTCGGATGCGCCGCGAGGTATTCGGCCAGCATCTGCGCGCTCGCGTTGTGGCGATCCATGCGCAGCGGAAGCGTCTTGGTGCCGCGCAGCACGAGCCACGCGTCCATCGGTCCCAGGATCGCGCCCTCGGCGTTCTGCACGAACTTCAGCCACTCGACGTGCTCATCGCGCACCGCGACGACGATGCCCCCGACGCTGTCGCTGTGGCCGTTCAGGAACTTCGTCGTGCTGTGGATGACGAGGTCGGCGCCGAACTCGAGGGGCCGCTGCACGGCCGGGCTCGCAAATGTGTTGTCCACCACCGAGACCACGCCGCGCGCGCGCGCGATCTCGCACGCCCCGGCCAGGTCGGTCAGCCGGAGGAGGGGATTGGTCGGCGTCTCGATGAAGAGCATCTTCGTCGTGGGCCGGATCGCGCGCCTGATCTCGTCGAGGTTCGACGTGTCAACGTAGGTGAAGTCCAGCTGGTACTTGCGCAGGACGCGTTCGAACAGGCGGTAGGTGCCGCCATACGTGTTGTCGGTCACGACCACGTGGTCACCCGACTGCAGCAGCGTCATCACGGCGCCCGTGGCCGCCATCCCCGATGCGAAGGCAAAGGCCGCCTTGCCGCCCTCGATGGCGGCGATGTTCGCCTCGAGCGCGCTGCGCGTCGGGTTCTGCGTCCTCGCGTACTCGTAGCCCTTGTGCCGGCCGAGCGCTTCCTGCACGTAGGTTGACGTCTGGTAGATCGGCGTCACGATGGCGCCGGTCGCAGGGTCGGGCTCCTGGCCGGCGTGGATGCACAC
>DASTDQ010000605.1:0-4671 GCA_035710305.1 Vicinamibacterales bacterium
GCCAGGAGACTGGACGAGCGGACGGGAACACTCGTCGGGCAGGCCGTCCCCGTGGCGTCCGGCGTCGGGGTGACGGCAGGCGGACGGAGCCTGTTCGTCGCGTCCCGCCGTGTGCTGCTGTCGGCCCCCGCCTCTCCTCGCGCAAGAGCGCTCACCTGGATCGACTTCGACGGCCGGCACGTCGGCACAACCGGCGAGCCGGGAGAATTCTGGCAGGTGCGCCTGTCTCCCGATGACGAGTACGCCGCCGTGACGATGATGGCTCCCCTGCTTCGCACGCTGGACGTCACGCTGGTCCCGACAGCCCGTCGGGCGGATGTCGAACCGTTGACGTTGGCTGTCGCCTCAGACAGCGATCCGGTGTGGTCGCCCGACGGACGCCGCGTGGCGTTCAGATCGCTGCAGAAAGGCCGGCCGGCGCTTTTTACCAAGCGCGTTCGGGCGGCGGATGCGGAAGACGAGCTGCTGCTCGACGCCGACGCCACACCAAGCGACTGGCGGGGTTCGGGCGTGCTGCTGCACGAAGCGGATCCGGCATCGGGCCAGGACATCGTCACCATCGATGCCGTCAGACGGTCGCGGGCGCACGTCGTGAAGAGCGGCTTCAACGACACGGACGGGCGTCAGTCGCCCGACGGCCGGTGGCTGGCATACGTGTCGGATGAATCCGGCCGCCCCGACATCTACCTACGGCCGTGGCCCGACGGCGATCGCATCCGGGTGTCGATGGCAGGGGGCACGCGCCCGCGCTGGAGCCGCGACGGCCGCTCGCTCTTCTTCCTCAGGGGCTCGACGATCATGCGCGCGACATTGCGGGACGGGTCTCCCACGCGCATCGACCCAGTGGCCGTGACCGACGTGCCGGGCCTTCGGGATTTCGACGTGGCTCACCGAAGGGATGCGCTGCTCGCCCTGGTGCCGGTGGCCGGCGCTTCGTCTGCGCCGGTGTCGGCGATCATCGATTGGCAATCGGTACTGTCTGACGCTCGCTGACCCTGCTTTCACGGAACCAATCAACGACTATGTCACGCGTGCCGTCCAGCACCGTCGTCACCTCATGCAGCGTGTCGGCCGGGAATGCCACCAGCGTCCCGCGGGTCGGCACGATGTCCACGGGCGCGGCACCATCGCCGTCGCCGTACACACGGAGAAGCCCGCCGCTGAATCCACCAGCCGCGTCCACGTCACGCGAGCTCTCGAGGAACAGAACGACTGCGACCGCGCGCTCGGCCGCCTGTGGCCACGACGCAACCTCCGCGCGGTCCACGTGCGGACCGTAGAAGCCTCCCGTGGCATAACGGAGCAGGCCAGGACCCTCGCGCGATCGCAGCGTTCGGCCAAAGAAGGCGCCGATCGCCTCGCGCTGGGAGTCGAGACACGCCTCGACCAGACCGAGCACCTGCTCGCTCACCTCGATGTGGGACGCCCGGCGCTCGTGCTCCGCGACTTCGATCTCGCCGCCGAGAATTTCTGCCGGCTCGGACGCGCCCTCGTTCATCGCCTCCCGTACGCGGCGGCAGGCGGCCTCGTCCATGGCGTGTTCTGCGACGAAGATGACGGTGGCCACGGCCTCCGCGCAGCGGGTCGGGTGAAGTACTCGCTCTACTTTTCGGCGACTGGTGCCCGCGCGACGGGCTCCAGTCGAAAGACCGGCGTGGGCTTGCCGTCTCGATCGTCGGTGACGAGGTAGATGAACCCATCCGGTCCCTGCCGGATATCCCGGATGCGTCCCATCTGCTGCACCAGCGTTTCCGCGTTGGCGACCCGCTGACCGTTGAGCGTCAGCCGCACGAGCTGCTGGCCCGCCATCCCGCCCACGAAGAGGTTTCCGCGCCACTCGGGGAAGCGGTCGCCGGTGTAGATCATCATCCCCGACACACCAATCGACGGGACCCAGACGTGGACCGGCTGCTCCATCCCCTGGCGGTGCGTGCCGGCATGAATCGCGAGCCCGGTCGTGTAGTTGACGCCGTAGCCGATGACGGGCCACCCGTAGTTCCGGCCCGGCTGAATGCGATTGAGCTCGTCCCCGCCCTGCGGGCCGTGCTCGTCCGCCCAGACGTCCCCGGTCTCGGGATGAATGGCGAGCCCCTGAACGTTGCGGTGGCCGTAGCTCCAGATCTCGGACCGCGCGCCGGCCCGGCTTACGAACGGGTTGTCCGACGGCACGCGCCCGTCGTCGTGCAGCCGGACGATCTTGCCGTGATGGTTCGACAGATCCTGCGCCGGGTGCGCTTCGAGGTTGCCTTCGGGCGGCACCTGCCGGTCGCCGAGCGACAGGAAGAGGTAGCCGTTCCTGTCGAAGGCAATCTTGCCGCTGAAGTGGTTGCGTCCCTGCGCGACGGCCTCGAAGAGCTGCTCGACGCCGGTCAACCGATCGTTTTCGAGCCGGCCGCGCACGAGCGCGGTCCTTGCCTGGTTGTCGGTCTCACCCGGCTTCGAGTAGGTCAGATAGATCAGCCTGTTCGAGGCGAAGTTCGGGTGAGGCATGACCTCGAGCAGTCCGCCCTGGGACGAGAAGAACACCTTCGGCACGCCCTCGACGGGCTGCGGAAGGAGTTTCCCCTGCCGAACAATCCTGAGCCGGCCGGGTCGCTCCGTGATCAGGATGTCTCCGCCGGGAATGAATGCAATGGACCACGGCTGCACGAGTGCGTCTACCAGGGTCACGACTCTGTAGTCGTGAAGAGCGGACCTGAAGATCGTGTCGCCAGTCACCACTGCCGCCGACGACAGGGCCAGGGCGGCTGCCGCCATCACGCCGATTAGCGCTCGGAACATCGTCGTCTCCTCGGTTGAGATCTGCCCCGCGAAAGACAGTCGGATGATTATTGGGGGCCTGGCGCGTCGCGGTCAATCGAGCACTCCGACCCGGCGGGGCTCCAGCCTGGCCGTTGCGGCTTTCGAGAATTCCGGCGACGATCGTGGCGTCGAGGGCGAAATGACCGCTCGCATCAGGCTTGCACACGAGGGGGACGCAGACGCAATTGCCTCGATCTACGCGCCGAGCGTGGACGCGACGGCCGTCTCGTTCGAAACCGTCGCACCTGATCGCCAGGAGATGGCGAGGCGCGTGAGCAGGACGATGCAGGCGCTTCCCTGGCTGGTCTGCGATCTTGGAGAGCAGGTGGCCGGCTACGCCTACGCCGCGCGGCACAATGAGAGAAGCGCCTATCAGTGGTCGGTGAACACGTCGGTCTACATCGACGCCCGATTCCAGCGCCGCGGCGTCGGACGCGGCCTGTACCTGTCGCTGTTCGCCATCCTCGCGGCCCAGGGATACGTCAACGCGTACGCGGGCATCACGCTCCCGAACCCGGGAAGCGTGGGCCTGCACGAGTCGATGGGATTCGAAGAGGTTGGCGTCTACCGGAACGTCGGCTTCAAGTTCGGCGCGTGGCACGACGTCGGATGGTGGCAGCTCGCGCTGAGAGAGCACGAGAAGAGTCCGCGGGCGCCGATCGATCTGGCCGCGGTCGTCGGGCAATCGGGCTGGGACGCACTGCTGGCGCGTGGTGAGCCGGTCATTACGGCTTCCTCTCCAACCTCGACTCGATGAGGCCGAGGCGGCGCTGCACGTCGCCGAGACGGTCGCGATGTTCCGGGCCGGCGTACGTCAGGAAGGCCCCGTAGTGGTCGTACGCCAGGGCGAACGACTCCCGTTCTTCGTAGAGCACGGCAAGGTTGTAGTGTGCCGCGGCGTGCACGGGCTCGGCGCCAACGGCGCGGAGAAGAAGTTCGATGGCCTGCTCCGGTCGGCGATCGGCCTTCTCGACGAGCGCCATGTTCACGAGCAGGTCTGCACTGCGCGGCTCGAGGGCAAGCGCCGCGCGCAGTTCTGCCCGAGCCTCAGCAAGCCGGCCCGCACTCGTCAGCGCGACCGCGATGTTGCTCCGTGCCGTGTTGTACCGCGGGTTGATGCCGATCGCGCGCCGGAACTGCTCGATCGCGTCGTTCTCCATCCCGCGCTCGTGGTACAGCAGACCGAGGTTGTTGCGCGCCTCGACGTGGAACTCGTCCTCGCCGAGCACGGCGAGATAGTGTCGTCGCGCCTGATCGAAGTCGCCGAGACGATGGTGCCGGACGGCAAGCTCGAAGTTGTCGACGCGTGGCCCTGGGCTCTGGGCGTTCGGAGCCGGGCTCGGGGCTCTGGGCTCTCGGCTCTGGACTTTGGGTTCTGGGCTCTGGCCTCCAGGCGCCGGGCTGGGCGTTCCAGGCTCCGGGTTCCGGGCTCGCTGCACCGGCTGGACGGACTCCACGTCCGGTGGGGCCGCTGGCGTCTGCGCCCCCGCGCGAGGCGCCTGGACAACAGCCGTGGGAGGTGGGGCCGCGACCGATGCGACCTCTCGACTTGAAATGAATCGAAGCGCCAGCCACGCGCCCAGTGCGACGATTGCGGCGACACCGGCCAACCTCACCCACCGTCGACGCGGGGGCTGCGGGTGACGCGGCGCCGACAGGCCGAGGCCCGCTGGCACCGGGCGCACGGTGGTCTCGCCGCTCGGCTCGGACGACCGCTCGTCGCCGGCACCCTTGCGCGCCCGACGCAGCGTGTCGAGGATGACGCTCATGAGGCTTCCGCTGTCACGAGCCCGGCCTTCCAAGCAACCGGCCGATCACGGATCGCTGCGACCGGGCAGCCGGTTTCAGATCGAGCCCTTCGGCCGCGGT
>DASTDQ010000606.1:0-6324 GCA_035710305.1 Vicinamibacterales bacterium
GTCATTTATCGAGGGTAGTGCTCAACGACACACGCACGCTGTCCTCGATAAATGACTCCCGACCCCATTTTCCATAAATGACTCCCGACCCCATTTCTCAGGAGGACGAATGGCGCACGAACTGCCCAAGCTCCCGTACGACTTTGCCGCGCTCGAGCCGCACATCGACTCGCAGACGATGCAGATTCATCACGGGAAACATCATCAGGCATACGTCACCAACCTGAATGCCGCGCTCGACAAGCATCCCGAGCTGCACGGCAAGAGCCTCGACGAGCTGTGCCGCGGCGTGAACGCCGTCCCAGAGGACATCCGGACTGCCGTGCGCAACAACGGCGGCGGGCACTGGAACCACGGCCGGTTCTGGACCTGGATGGCCCCCAACGCCGGCGGCGCGCCGACGGGCAAAATCGCCAGCGCGATCAACGCGTCGTTCGGCAGCTTCGACGCGTTCAAGGATCAATGGGGCAAGGCGGGTGCGGGACGATTCGGAAGCGGCTGGGTGTGGCTGCTCAACGACGGCGGAAAGCTGTCGATCACGAGCTCGCCGAACCAGGACAACCCGCTCATGGACGGCAAGACCGCCATCCTCGGCCTCGACGTGTGGGAGCACGCCTACTACCTGAAATACCAGAACCGCCGCCCGGATTACATCACGGCGTGGTGGAACGTCGTGAACTGGGCCGAAGTCAACAAGGCGCTCTGAGCAGCGTCAACGCGCTGGAACCTCGCTCGGCGGATCTCCGTCTTCGAAGCCATGGACAGACGTCACGCCATGCGCCTCGCGAGCGCTCTGGTCTTCGCGGTCGGCGTTCCAGCATTCGGTCAGGCTCAGAACGCGCCGAATCCTGAAGCAGAGGCCCTCTACAAGAGCCGCTGCGCCTCGTGCCACGACGCGGGAGTGGCACGCGCGGCCAACCGCGAGACATTGAGAAGCCTCTCGCCAGACGCGATCCGGCTCGCGTTGACGAGCGGCAGCATGCGAACGCAGGGCGCCGATCTCACCACAGCCCAGGTAGAAACGCTGGCCCGGTTGCTCGGGGGTGCGGCTGCGGCGACGGCGCCGCGGCGCGCGGACAACGCGTGCCCCGCAGGGCAGGCGGCATTCACCAACCCGCTCGAGCAGCCGAACTGGAACGGGTGGGGCGCCAACCTGTCGCAGCATCGGTTTCAGCCGGCAGGGATGGCGCAGTTGCCGGCCGGCGACGTGCCGCGGCTGAAACTCAAGTGGGCATTCGGATTCCCGGGCGTCAACCGGGCCCCGGCGCAGCCAACTGTCGCGGGCGGACGCCTGTTCGTCGGCAGCGCGGCCAACACGGTGTATTCGCTGAACGCGAACACCGGCTGCCAGTACTGGGCGCTCAAGACCGACGCTCCCGTGCGAACCGCGATCAGCATCGGCCGAATCCCCGGCGCCGGTGCCGGACGGTGGCTGGCCTATTTCGGCGACCAGGGCGCGAACGCGTACGCCGTGGACGCGCTTACCGGGGAAGTCGTGTGGAAGGTCAAAGTCGAAAACTTCTTCGGAGCGACCATCACCGGAGCACCGACGCTCGCCGACGAGACGCTGTATGTGGTGACCTCTTCGGGCGAGGAGGTAATCGGAGCCAACGCCAAGTACGAATGCTGCAAGTTCCGCGGCAGCGTGTCCGCGCTGAACGCGGCCACGGGCGAGGTGCGCTGGAAGAGCTTTACCATTCCCGAAACGCCGGTGCCGGTGCGCAAGAACAAGCAGGGCGTTCAACTCTGGGGACCCTCGGGCGCGGGCGTCTGGTCGTCGCCCGCCGTCGATCTCAAGCGCGGCGCCGTGTACGTGACTACCGGGGACAGTTACTCCGACCCCGCGGCCAGCACGTCCGACGCCTTCGTTGCCTTCGACATCAAGACGGGCAAGCTCCTCTGGTCGCGGCAGACGACGGCTGGCGATGCGTTCACCGTGGACTGTGGCCTTCCGGAAGCGGCGCGGACCAATTGCCCAGAAGCCAACGGCCCCGACTTCGATTTCGGATCGTCGCCGATCCTGATCGATCTTCCGGGCGGAGGCAGAGCGCTCGTCGCCGGACAGAAGTCCGGTGTCGTGCACGGCATCGATCCCGATCGCAACGGCGCCATCCTGTGGCAGACGCGCGTCGGCAAGGGGACCGCGCTTGGCGGCGTGCAATGGGGTTCCGCTTTCGACGGTCGGCGCGTGTACGTGGCGCTCTCGGACGTGCAACCGGAGCCGGTCCCGGCGGGAACGTCGGGGGGGCAGCCAACGGCGTTCGGTGTGCCGATGCGCTTGAACAGTCGTGCGGGCGGCGGCCTGTTCGCCCTCAATCCTGCGACGGGCGCCATCGTCTGGAACACGCCGCACCCCGGCTGCGGGGAGCGGACCGGCTGCAGCCCCGCGCAGTCGGCGGCGGTCACGGCGATTCCAGGCGTGGTCTTCTCGGGAGGGCTCGACGGCCACCTGCGCGCGTACGCCAGCGAGACGGGCGCCATCGTCTGGGACGCGGACACGGCGCAGCCGTACGAGACCGTCAACGGCGTCAAGGCCAACGGCGGATCGCTCGACGGCCCGGGTCCCGTCGTCGTCGGCGGCATGCTGTTCGTGAACTCGGGCTACGCCTTCGTGGGCGGCATGCCCGGCAACGTCCTGCTGGCGTTCACTGTCGACGGACGATAGGTCCGGGTCCGGCTAAAGCCGGACATACGTACACCGGCGATCCTGATACCAGTAGCGGCGGGTCTTTCCTGGCCTGAGCGTAGTCGAAGGCAGACTCGCCGAAACTCTAGAACGCGTACTCGATGCCGACGAGCGGCGAGATCTTGTCGCGGAGGCCGCCCGAGTTGAGGCTGGCCAGCAGGTTCGTGTTCAAGAGCAGCCGGCCCGCGAGGTTGATCTTGAGCCCGACGGCGCTGCTGAGTTCGTTGATGGATCCGTTTTCGAACGCGATGTTGGGAAAGACGGATCGGCCGTCGAGCGCGTGGAAGTCTTCGGGACGCACGATGGGTGTGTCGATGATGTACCGTCCAACGACGTCGAACGCCACGGTCACTCGAGGGTGCACCGCGACGACCGCGCCAAGCGCGTAGACGCCGACATCCGGAAGATCGCCCGCCACACCCGAATCGAGATCGCCGCCAAGGATGCTCGATCCGTTCCACTGGTATCCGACGTTGACGTGGGGTGAAAAGACGCCGTAGTCCGCCGACCAGGCGCCGAATGGTTGAACGCCGGCCGCACCAGTGCCCAGGAGATTCCGCTCGTCGCCTGTCGGAAGCCGCAGGTCGAGCCCGAGCGCGAAGCCGTGCACCTGACCCTTCTTGACCACCTGTTTCAGCCGGACCGTGATGTCGCCGGGCCCGCTCGCGTGGCCGAACGCCGTGAACAAGCGCCGGTCGCCGATGCTGTCGTCTGCGGCGCGGAAGAAATGAATCTCTGGGATGGTGGTGCCGATGCGACGAATCGTCGCGTCGGAGGTCACGACGATATCGGCGGAGATGTACGGGATGACCACCGACACATCGAGCCTGTCGGTCACGCCGTAGGTGATGAATCCCGCCGACCGGGTGACTTCCGAGTCGATCGAATTCACCGTCGTGATGACATCCTCGCGGCCGCCGCGCAGTTCGGCGTTGTCGTGCGTGAAGACGGCCGGTATCGACTGCAGATCCATCCCCTCGATCGCGTCGAAGGCCAGCCGCTGATAGGCGAACCCGATCGACACACGACGCGCACCAATCGTGTCCGCGCGCTCGGCGAGAATCGGACCAAAGGTAGACGTGGACCGCGTGAACACGCCGAGCGCCTGGTCGAACTCATAGGTAAAGCCGGACGCCGGAGCGGGCAGCGGCAACGAGACGATCTGGCTGGTGAGCGCGGTGCCGAACTGGGAGAACTCGGTCTCGAAGGCGCTGTTGAAATGAGCCGAGTGCGAGACGCCGCCCGTGAGCGTCGCCAGGCTGTTCACGACCAGACCGTCCGGCCCGTACAGCTCGGTGAAGATTCGCGACAGTTCGGGGACGTTCACGGTGACGTTGTACGGCTCCTGCGCCCGTGCGGGTTCAACGGCGGCCAGAAGCGTGATCACCGCGGCAACTGTCGTGACGCGCATCGATGTCCTCCAGGATGGGTTGAAACAGGGGCTATTCGGCAATGAGCCAGCCGGCGTCGGTCTTGTCGAACCGCATGGTCTGCGTGCTGTTCCTGACTTCACGCCGCCCGCCCGTCACGAGCGTATCCCGCCGAACGAGTCGAGCCGACGCGGTGCGGCCTTCGATCCTCAGGCTCTCGATCTTGATGTCGATCTCCTGGGAGTCTATCTGCCTGAAGCTGTTCGTCAGCACGGTTTCCGCCGCACGGGTCAGATTCGTCCGCACCGAACGGTACAGCGCGATGTCCTTGGCCTCGATCGCCTGCTCGTAGACGCGAATCACTCGACGGATCGCGGCGTCGTCGGTCTCGGCCGCTGGCGGCGCGGGCTCGGGCGTGGCGGGGCGCGGCGGCGGGGCTGCTTGTGCCGGAACAGGAGCTGGCGGCGCAACGGTCTGCTCTGCGGGCGCCGCAGTCCGTGGGGGCTGCTGCTTTACCTCTTCGGGAGCAGCAGGCGCAACAGGCGGCGGTGACGTTGGAGACAGTGTGGCCGTCGGCGGTGGCGATGGCGCTGCCTCGACGTCCACCGGCTGTGCCTGCCTGGCCGGTGTGACGGCTGGTGACGGCAGCGGCGCGCGTGCATCGGGTGATGTCTCGGACGGCGTCGTGGCGCGAGGCCTCGGTTGCGGTGTTGGTGCCGGCGTCGCGCGGGCTGCTTGCGGCTCCGATGCCGGCGCCGGAGTCGTTGCCGCCGGCGGAGGGGGACTGACCGTCGTGCCGGCCGGCTGCGCGGATGAAATCGCGGGTGCATCGCTCGCAGGCGCAGCCGCGCGCTCGCCGGCGGGCTGGCCTCGGAAGAAGAGCACGGCCGCGGCCGCGGCCGCGAGGCCGGCGAGGAGGATCGCGATCCTGGCTGGCCAATTGGCCCTGGCCTGGGACGGGGCCGCAGCGGCGACTGGCGCCGCGGTGGCACTGGGCCTCGACGGCAGGACGACCGTCTGGCTCCCGGCCAGGCTCTGCGTGTCGAGGTCGCGACGAATCCTCTTCAGCTCCGCCTGCAGATCCGAGGCATGCTGGTACCGCAGGTCGCGATCCTTTTCGAGAGCGGTCGCGATGACGGTCTCGAGACGCGCCGGGACGAGCGGATTCAGGGACGCAATCAGGCGGGGCGTACGGTTGAGAATCGCGTCGTAGACGACGGCCGTCGTGCTGCCTCCGAACGCCTGAACGCCGGTCACCATTTCGTACAGCACGGCGCCCAGCGAGAACAGATCCGTGCGCGAATCGACCAGCTCCCCTCGCGCCTGCTCGGGCGACATATAGGACACCGTGCCGAGCGCCGTACCGGGCTGCGTCATCTGGTTGCTCTTCACACGCTCGTTCGACGACGTGGTATCGGACTCGCCCGACGGCGCCGGAGACGATCCGGTGAGCTTCGCGAGGCCGAAATCGAGCACCTTCACGCGATTGCGCTCGCCAAGGAAGATGTTCGCCGGCTTGATGTCCCGATGCACGATGCCCTGCGCGTGGGCGGCCTCCAGCGCGTCGGCGAGCTGCATGCCGATCTCGAGGACGTCGGCCACCTTCAGCGGTCCCTTGAGGATTCGGTCGCGGAGCGTCGTACCTTTGAGCGCCTCCATGACGATGAAAGGCGTGTCGCCGTCCTGGCCGATGTCGAAGATCGCGCAGATGGAAGGGTGGCTGAGCGAGCTCGCGGCGCGCGCCTCGACGCGGAACCGGTCGAGCGCCTTCGTGTCCTGCGACCAGCTAATGGGGAGGAACTTGAGCGCGACCTGGCGCCCCAGCCGCGTGTCTTCGGCGAGATAGACAACGCCCATCCCGCCGGCGCCGAGCGGGCTGAGGATCTTGTAGTGCGAAACGGTTCGGCCGATCACTGCTCGATGGTCAGCAAGACGCCAGGGTCAGCAATCAGCAAGCATGGCTGAAGGCGCAAGGCCCTGTCAAAGGATCACCCGCGTCAGTTCAGCTTCGCGTCGAGCGTGATGGACGTGTTCAGCAGCTTCGAGATCGGACAGCCGCTCTTGGCCCCCTCGGCCGCTTTCTGAAACGCGGCCTTGTCGGCGTTCGGGATCTTGACGGCCGTCTTCAGGTGGCTCGACGTCACCGAGAATCCGCCGCCGACCTGCTCCAGCGTGACCGTGGCCGTTGTCTCGATGCTCTCCGCCGTCATCCCCGCCTCGCCAAGGAAGAGCGACAGGGCCATCGAGAAGCACGCCGCGTGAGCGGCG
>DASTDQ010000607.1:0-7109 GCA_035710305.1 Vicinamibacterales bacterium
TCCGGGCAAAGAAGAGTCGGGCGCTTCGGATGGAAGGCGCAGCACGCGACGCTGCTCTCGTTCGGCGCGGACGCCTATCGCAACGAAATGGGGATCACCAACGAGGTGTTCCCGCAGGAGATGGCCGTCGGGGTCACCGCGGACCGGATGCGAGTCTGCGACCTGATTCCCGAGCCCGAGGACAGGAGGGATCCGAGGACCGGGCGCCGCGGCATCGACAACTTCGCCAGCTTCATGCGGCTGCTGGCCCCGCTGGGCCGCGGGCCGATCGACGAGGCTGCCCGCAGCGGCGAACAGATCTTTGCCGCGATCGGCTGCGCCACGTGCCACACGCCGGTGCTGCAGACCGGGCCGAGCTCGAGCCCGCTCTTTCATCACGTCCCGGTCCCGCTCTTCTCGGACTTGCTCCTGCACGACATCGGGACGGGCGACGGCATCGCGCAAAGCGTCGCGGCGCCGGAAGAGATCCGCACGCCGGGGTTATGGGGCCTCCGCTTCCGCCGCCCGCTGCTGCACGACGGATCGGCCGCGACGATCGAGGACGCGATTCGACGGCACAACGGCGAGGCGGATGCCGCTCGGCGCGGGTTCGACCGGGCGGGCGCCGAGGCTCGGGAAGCGCTGATCACGTTTTTGAGATCGCTGTAGGTTGTAGTCGAAGGCGCGCGGGCGAGGCCGGGCGGATGTAGGATCGGGGCTTCGGCGGTCCCCGGCGCGTGACGCGCGCCAAAGAGATACTGGAGGCTCCGATGAGAGGCAGGCTTGGCGCTCCGATCGTGACAGTCGCCGTTGCCGTTGCAACCATGTCGCTCGCGCAGGCCCAAAAACGCGACCCGGTCGAGAAGCCGGGTCCACCGATGTCGGGCTTCTACGATTACTGGAACGCCGGCAGCGAGTTCGGCGTGGGCATCGGAATCACCGACGTGCTTACCTGCTCGATCGGCGTTCTGACCCAGCCCGCGGTCTACGCCGGCAACAATCTCGTGGACTGCGACGCCGAAGTGCCGCACAACGAGACCACGATCACGGTCAATCCCTACGATCCGTCGCACGCGGTGGCGGGCTACCACTCGTATCAGATCAGCGCTCTCGGGGCCACTCTCATCGCGCACATCATCGGGACGACGTCGGTGACCTTCGACGGGGGCGCCAACTGGCAGGAAGTCGTGCCTCCCATTACGCCGTTCCAGTTCAGCGGCGATCCGGCTCTGGCTTTCGACACGAACGGCCGCGTCTACTTCGCGAACATCGCCGACCACGAAGGGCCGGGCGGCAACTTCACCGCGCCAAGTGTCATCGTGGCGCATTCCGACGACGGCGGGCTGACGTGGTCGTCCCCGACGACGGTCGCCGCCGGCCAGGGCGCCGTGACCGCGGGCGGCGGCAGCCGCGTGCTGTCCTTTCAGGACAAGGAGTTCATTGCGGTCGATACCTCACCCGCCAGCCCGTACACCGATCGCGCCTACGTGACGTGGACGAGCTTTCAGGACACGCCGTTTCAATCGATCTCACCGATCATGGTGGCACGCAGCGACAATGGAACGAGCTGGTCGCAGCCGAGGCGGATCAGCGGCTCGCATCCGGCATGCGCAACGCCGTTCGGCGGCAGCGCGCCCGGCGAGTGCGCACACAATCAGTTCTCGAGTCCGAGCACGGCGCCGAACGGGAAGGTGTACGTGGCCTTCGAGAACTTCAACACTCCGGCAGAAAACCAGTACATGGTGGTCACCTCGTCCAACGGTGGCGCGTCGTTCGGCAATCCCGTCCGCGTGGACACAATCTTCGACGTGAACTTTCCCATCAGCCCGTTCAGTGGCCGGAGCACGCTCACCGGATGCCAGTTCCGCGTAGCCGCCCCGGGCAACATCGCGGCCGATCCGAGCGATCCGACGGGGAATACTGCCTACATCGCCTGGGCCGACAACCGCAACGGCACGCCGGCAGCATCCAATGCCGACGTTCTGCTGGCCAGGACCACTGACGGCGGACAGAACTGGACCACGTACGTCATCGACAACACGCCGAACGATCAGTTCTACGCCTGGGTGGCCGTGGCGCCCAATGGCCGTGTGGACGTGGGCTACATGGACCGCTCCTACTCCTCGGGCCAGGGCGTATGTCAGTACGGGTTCAGCCTGAACCGCTTGACGTTCAACGCGGGCGGGATTGCCACGCAGGTGAAGACCCGCGTGGACACCGGCCTCTCGGATGCGGGGCGCTCGCGGTGGTTCTCGAGCCTGACTGGCGGCAACGCGACGTTCCTGGGCGACTACAATGCCGTGGCCGTTGGCAGCGATGGCGCCACCTGGAGCCTCTGGACCGACTTCCGGAACATCATTCCGATGGCGCCGGCGAACCGGAACCACGGGCAGCACGCCGTGGGCGTTCGCACGCCCTGAGCGGCGGAAGTGACGGAGGACGCATTCGCACGCGCGTGCGGCGCCCGCGTGACGTCTACTGCCCTATGCCGTACAGATGGCCGAGCGTGCGCACCACGATGAGGCCGTCGGAGATCGCGGGCGTCGCCATGATCACCTCTTTCATGTCGTTCTTGGCGACCTGCTTCAGACCCGGGCTTGCGTCCACGACATAGATCTCGCCGTCCTCGCTCGCGACGTACAAATGGCCGTCGGCGCCGACCGGTGACGCCGAGTACGAGCCGGCCACTCCGACACGGCCGCGGAACGCCCGCTGCCCCGTGTCGGGGTTGTACGCCGAGATGACGCCGTTGATGTTGAGCGTGAACAGGTACCCGTCGTACACGATCGGCGTGGGAATGTAGGTCCCTTCCGCCATGTTGCTCCACGCGATCGACTGGTTCGACTCCTGCCCCTTCGCCAGCGAGATGTCGCCCTCGGCCCCCGGCCGGATCGCGTAGATCGGCCGCACCGGCGGATAGCCGCCCGTCACGAACACGAGGCCGTTGCCGAGAGCCGGCGTCCCGATCGTGATCTCGGAGTTGGGTCCGAGCGTCCACAGCTGCTTGCCCGTGGCAGGGTCGTAGCCGCGGACCTTCGTCCCGTTGGTGATGATCTCGTCGCGGCCGTCGGCCGTGCGGGCGACGACCGGCGTGCCCCACGTCGAGATTTCGTCGGCGCGCGCCGTCTTCCAGAGCTGCTTGCCGGTGGCGAGATCCCACGCGGCTATGTAGGAGTTCTTCTGGATGTCGGCCTGCACGATGACCGAGTTCCGATAGATGATCGGCGAGCTCGAGTGCCCCCACTGGAAGGCGGGATCGAAGAACCATCCGCTGTCGAGCGCACCGAGGTCCACGCGCCACAGCTCCTTGCCGTTGAAGTCCCACGCGACGAGCACACCGGCCGACCCGAAGACGGCGACGACCCGCTTGCCGTCGGTTGCGGGCGTGGAGCTCGCCTGGCTGCTCTTCGTATGCCGCTTGCTCTTCGGCGCGCCCGAGAACGCGGTGCGCTCCCACACGATCTTCCCCGTGGCTGTGTCGAGGCTGTAGATCTTGAACTCGTGCGGGGAGAGATCCTCCACCGGCTTCACGTCTCCATACAACCCTGTCCTGAACGTGTTATCGCCTGCCTTGCCGATCGCGGTGGTCGCGAATACCCGATTGCCCCACACGATGGGGCTCGAGACGGCGATGCCGGGGATCGGCGTCTTCCACTTGATGTTCTTGCCGGTCGCCACATCCCATTCGGTGACGGCGCGCTGTCCGTCGCCGTTGCCCGCGCTCCCCTCGCCTCGAAACGCCGGCCAGTTGCGCGGCTTCGTGTTGCGCGTCACGGCTGCCACGGGTGCGGCGGGTGCCGCCGGCGCGGGCGCAGCAGCGGCAGCCGCTGCCGGAGCCGCGGCCGCTTCAGGGTTCACGCGGGCCATCGTCAGGTTCGCGGGACCCTGGACGAGCGCGACCGACTCCACGAGGCCACCGCGCTCGTTGAACGTGAGCGTGGCGTTGACCTCGACGATGCGAAACACATTCTGGTTGGAGGGGACGAGGCGGATTGCCGGCTGCCCCACGACCTGCGCCAACAGGCCTCCGTCCTGCACCGTGACGTTCATCGTCAGGCCGCTCGCTGCGTCGCGGTACGTCCCGGCGTACCTGGGCAGGGTTGCAGGGTCGAGCTTGAACGCCGGTGCGGCCGGCGCGGGCTCGGGCGGAAGCTTGTCGAGCGACGCCTTGACGATCGCGGCGAGCGCCTCGCGCTTGGTCGCAGTCGCGAGACCGAGGGCAGCCTGGAGCCCCTGGCGCGACACCTTGCCGGCGGCGGCCGCCTTGACGAGCGCTTCGTTGTTCAACTGGACGCCGGTCGCCAGCAGCCCGTCGGCGTTTGCGCCAGCCTCGACGAGAAAGAGCGCGACGCTGCTGTGGCCGTTGGTCAGCGCCATGTCGGCGGCGCGCGCGTTGTAGAAGCTGTCCTGCGCGTTGACGTCGGCGCCTCGCGAGACGAGCAGCTTCACGGCGTCGAGCCGTCCGCTGCCGGCCGCGAAGATGATCGCCGTAACGTTGTATCGCGACTTCGCGTTGACGTCGGCGCCCTGGGCGAGCGCCGTCGTGATGCCCGCCGTGTCGCCGGCGCGAGCGGCCTCCCAGAGCGCCTCGTTTGCAGCCTGGGATCCTTGACCGAGGGCCACCACAGCAACAGCGAACACCGCGATACCGGTAAGCGTCAGGACGTTCTTCACAGCGTTCTTCACGACGCGCCTCCCTGTGCAGGGGTCAGACCCCTTCACGTGTTTGCAACCGTGCAACCGCATTAGTCTACGGGATACCCGCGGGCCGTGTTCCGCGACGCCGCCGTATAATCCTGCGTCCCTTGATAGTCCCGCGTCCCTTGACGGCCCCGTCACATACATCACCCGAGTCCCGCTCCGGGCTCGATCCCTGGCAATCCGCAGAGCTGCCCGAACCACCGAGACCACGGGGGCTGGGGTGGCTGTCCGCCGTCGGTCCGGGCGTCATCGCGCTCGGCGTCTCGATCGGCAGCGGCGAGTTCCTCCTCGGGCCGGCAGCCTTCGTGGCGCACGGACTGTCGCTCCTGTGGGTGGTCCTGGTCGCCATCACGCTCCAGACGATCTTCAACACCGAGGTGATGCGATACACGCTGGCGACCGGCGAGCCGGTGTTCACGGGCTTTATGCGCACGCGGCCCTCGTCCACGCTGTGGGCGTGGGTCTATGCGGCACTGTATTTCCTGCAGGTGGGCTGGCCGGCGTGGGCGGGCACTGCTGCGGCCGCGATCTTCTTCCTGTTCGCCCGGCGGCTTGCCGGCACCGGCACGGCCGACGCGACGACCATCTACGTCATCGCGGTTGCCGCGTTTCTGCTGTGCGTGGTGATTCTCATGGTGGGCCGGCGCATCGAGCGCACGCTCGAGCTCCTCAACTGGGTGCTCGTGGTCACCATCCTGGGAGGCTTCTTCGTGCTCACGCTCCTGTTCGTCCCGGCGGGCACGTGGGTGGAGGCGGCAGCCGGCTTTGGCGGCTTCGACCTGCCGAACGGGCGATTCGATTTTCTTCCAGCGGGTGCGGATTTCTTTCTCCTCGGCGCGCTCGTCGCCTACTCGGGCTCTGGCGGCGTGGTGAACATCGTGCTGTCGAACTGGGCGCGCGACCGTGGCTACGGCATGGGTGAGCGCGCCGGATACATTCCGGCCGCCGCGTCGGGCGAACGAGGCAGCGTCGCGCACACGGGCTATCACTTCCCTGCCGACGCACGCTCGATGGATCGGTGGCGTGGATGGTGGCGCGTCGTCGCCGCTGATCAATGGGGGTTGTTCTGGGCGGGAGCAGTTCTGGGAATGCTGCTGCCGGCGCTTCTCTACGTGACCTTCCTGCCGCGCGGCACGAACATTCAGGGTCTCGGCATCAGCGCGGCGCTCGCCTCGGCTATCGGCAGCCGGCATGGTGCCATCATCGCCGGCGTCATAGCGTTCCTCGGCGCCTGGCTGCTCTTCAAGACGCAGCTCGACAACGTCGAAGGCATGGTTCGAGCGATCACCGACATTCTCTGGACCGGCAGCCGGCGCGTGCGGGCGTGGCGCGGGGGCGACGTGCGCGCGGTGTATTACAGCGTGCTCGCGATGATCGTCGTCTGGGGGCTGATTGCCATGCAGATCGCGCAGCCGATCGTGCTCCTGCAGCTCGGCGCCAACATCGCGGGCCTCGTCTTCGTTTTTGCCGCGCCGCACCTGCTGTACATCAACACAAGGCTCCTGCCGCCGCACGTGCGGCCGCCGATGTGGCGGCGGGTCGCGCTCGTCGTGATGACGCTCTTCTACGGATTCTTCGTCGCGCTCTCGTTCGGAAGCCTGTGGTTTGACTGAACGCGCAGGCTGAAGCCTGCGCTCTACGCGAAACACCAGAACGGCGTAGAGCGGGGGCTTCAGCCCCCGCAGCGTTCAGCCGGACCTGACACCGACGAATCGTTCGACGATCTCGCTCAACCCCCTCACATCGTCCACGACCCAGTCGGCCTCGCGGAGGCGCTCGCGCGGGAATCTCTTGAAACCGAACCCGTACGAGACGATGCAGCAGCGCGCGGAGGCGCGCTGTGCTGTATCGAGATCAACGGCGGAGTCGCCCACAACCAGCGTCCGCGCGGGAGTGGCGCCGGCCGACGCGATCAGCGCCAGCAGTCCTTCCGGTTCCGGCTTCCTGCCGTACGGGCCGTCGCCGCCGGTGACCTGGTCGAAGAGTGGAAGAACCTCGAACGCCTCGAGGAGGCGTTCGGTCGGCCCCGCCGGTTTGTTGGTCAGCACCGCGAGTCCCGCATGAGGCCTCGCCGCGTGAAGCAGGCGGTCGATCCCGTCATAGAGACGGGTGTGATTGAGCAGGCGCGTGTCGTAGATCTCGAGGAAGCGCGTCACCGCGGACGGCGAATGCGCGAGATGCGCTGCGTCGAGCGCCCGGTGCACCAGCAGCGCCGCGCCGCCGCCGACCATTCCCGCGATCGTGTCCTCCGGGAGTGGCGTGCCTCCGAGCTCGACGATCAGCTCGTTAGCCGATTCGGCGAGATCCCGGCACGAGTCGATCAACGTGCCGTCGAGGTCGAAGACGATCAGGCGCGGTAGGTCGCCCACGACGTCGGCGTCTCCCATACGGTGACGCGGGAGACCGGGAGGCCCTGCTCGCGCGAGATA
>DASTDQ010000608.1:0-2659 GCA_035710305.1 Vicinamibacterales bacterium
TACCAGAACGAGAAGTCCAGGCTGTGCAGGCCGTTGTAGAGCCATCGCTCGACGCGGTCGAGGCGATGCACGCGGCCCACCAGCCGGCTCATGCGCGGATCGATGTACAACCACGTGCTCTCCGGGTCCGCCAGCTTCACCCTCAACACCGGCAGTGGCGCCAGCCCCTCGCGGGAGTAGTAGTACGAATCGTAGGTTGCAAGCATCTCTGAACGGGACACCTCGGTTCCGGGCAGCGCGCCCCTGACGCGGTGGAGCAGTTCGTCAGCCGAGAAGTCGCGGTCGTGCACCTCCATCGTTCGCGCGTTCACGACGAGCTGCGCGGCGTCGCTCGACCGGGCGGCGAAGTACGGTTCGTGCCCGCGGATTTCTGTGCCCGCGTTGGCGTCGGGTTCGCGCCGTACGACGAAGAACGGCTCGTCCTGGATGCGCACGTACTCGATTTCCTTGATCGCGCGCGTGCCGGCGATGTCCGGCCAGCCGGCGGCGGTCAGCCGCGGGAACGCCGCCAGATCGGCCGGAGCGCTCGTGAACGCCTCTCGAAGGCCGCCACCGAACCGTCCCTGGCTCGTCGCCCAGCCCCACGGCTCCATCGACAGCCATCCGCTGAAGACGAACGTCAGCGTGAAGACTCCGAAGACGAGCCCGGTCACGTGGTGCCACTTCATCCAGCCGGTGTACGGCACCGCACGCGACAGCGTGAACGGCCTTGCCTTTCGCAGCTGGACGATGCCCAGGACGATACCGAGAAAGGCGAGGAAGATGCCGATGCCCGAGGTCCACAGCACGACCTGACGCCAGAGCGCCTGATTGAGCCGCAGCGGCGCGTAATAGAAGAAGTGCGGGATTGCGCCCACCCACGCCAGCGCACGGCTGCCTCGCGTCGTGACGGCGGCGACTTCCGCGTCCCTCTCGGACACGTACAGCTCGGTGCGCGACTCGTCGTCCACCGTGAACCTGTGCATCGCGCCGCGGCGGATCGTCAGCGTCCACTGGTCGGGGCGGGTCAGCCTCTCCACGTGGTGGACGCGGTCTTCGGGAACGCCGGCGAACTTCGCGCCAATCGCGCGGGCGACGTTCTGGTCCACGTCCGCCAGCAGGTCACCGGTATCGGCGAAGACCGTCACCGACTCCCCGCGGATGTTGAAGCGGTAGGCCGGCCTGCCCAGCACGGTGAGCAGCGTCACGCCGCCCGGAGCATCGGAGATCTCCGCGCGTCCGGCGGCTTCCGCCGCCGACAGACGCACGCTCGACACATCGACCGGCTCGAGGCGCTCGAGCCGGAGGTCCGCCGTCAGGCGGGGCATACCTCTCGCGTACAGCATCGCGATGCCGGTGGCGAACCACATGACGAAGAGCAGACCGAGCGCGATGCCGATGTAGCGGTGGGTCAGGATGAGCCACTTACGCATCGGGGTCAGACCCTTTCACAGCCCGGCACGCCCCTAAGTCAAGGTGTGGCCGGGATCTCGATGAATTGTACGGGCCTTTGCGGGAGAAACAGCCGCGCCGACTGATAAAAACCGGTCGACGACAGGGTCACCGTCACTTCACGATCAGTCGGGTTTTCCCAGTACCAGCCGTGGATGCCGTCGTACGGCGCCGTGTAGGCGCCACGCTTCTGCGCTGCCTGCCCCTTCTCGAAGCTGTCGGACGCTTCCGGCGGCTTGCCTTCGGGCTCGGTGTGGAAATCGAAATCGACGAACGCGTCCGCTTTCCACGCGTACAGCATCGTCGCGCCCTTGTCGAGGTCGTACTTGAACTCGATGCCCTCCTTCGGGCCGATCTTGAGCACGCGTGAATCCACGCGGTACTCGTTCAGCTGCGGGTGCACCGGACTTGCCGAGTCCGGCACGATGGTCCTCGGTCCCGCGGGCGCGTCTTCGGCGGCGAACAGGTTGTTCAGGCCGAGCGCGCGCCCCGTGCCGAGGGGATCGATCCCGTATTCCGCCGGCAGCACGGCCGTGACCAGCACGATGCCGGCAACGACCAGCGCGAGAAGAGTCGCTTTGGCGAGCGCCTTGCCCGACGGGGCCGGCGGCGAGACCTGAGGTGCGGTGCTCATGACTGGAAGTACCCCGTCAACTGGTATCCCATCAGGATGAAGCCACCCACCATCAGCGCGGTGTTGGTGGCAAAGGCGTGCCGCAGGAAGCCGGGCCGCGTGCGCCAGATGCTGATGCCGATGAGGATCGCGGTGAGCGCGAGCCCCTGCCCGATCTCCACGCCGACGTTGAAGCTGACGATGTTGGTCACCAGGCCGTTCTGCGACACGGTGAACTCCTGGAGCTTGGTGGCGAGGCCGAACCCGTGGAACAGGCCGAAGATCATCACCGCGGCCCGCGTATCGATTCGCAGCCCCAGGCGATCGAACCCCCCCATGTTCTCGAACGCCTTGTAGACCACCGACAGCCCGATGACGGCGTCAACCAGATACGCGTTCGCACGGATGTCCCCGAGCACGCCGCCGAGCAGCGTGAGGCTGTGCCCGACGGTGAACAGGCTCACGTAGAGCACGACATCCTTGATGCGGTAGAGGAAGAAGATGACGCCCACGAGGAACAACAGGTGGTCGTAGCCGGTGACCATGTGCTTGGCGCCGAGGTACAGGAACGGCCCGATCGCGGGACCGTCGATCGATTGCACGAAGCTGGCGTCG
>DASTDQ010000609.1:0-5284 GCA_035710305.1 Vicinamibacterales bacterium
GTCGATGGGCCGAACCAGGAGGCTCGTTGACTGTCAGCCCCCGCCTGAAGTTGATCTACTTCAACGTCTCGTTGTTCTGTGCGCTGCTGGTCGGGCTGGAGCTCGCCGGGCAGGCCGCGTATTTCCTCTTGAAGGGCTATCCCCTCCACGATCGGGATCGGCACCTGATTGCGAGGCTCGACGAGAACCCGTTCGAGGTGCATCCATTCACCGCTGGCCGCCTGAAGAGCAATCTCAGCGTGCAGCAGAGCGGAAAACTTCTTCGCACGACCGAGAGCCACACGAGGTGGACTGGCGCGAACACCAACAACGACGCGTCGATCAGAGTCGCACTTCTCGGCGGCTCGACCACGTTCGGGAGCGGTGTCACGGACGCCGAAACGTGGGCGTCACGGCTTCAATCCATCCTCGGCCCGCGATACGCCGTGACGAACTACGGCGTTCCCGGCTATTCGAGCGCCGAGGCGATCGTTCAGCTGGCGCTCGTCGTCCCGGAAGAGCGGCCCGACATCGTCGTTCTCTACGAGGGCTGGAACGACATACACAACTACCATGAACCAGGCCTGGGAGCTGACTACTACACCCACGGACTGAGGCAGTACTCGAACCTCGCGATTCAGCGTCCGCGCCCCACGGGCGTCCTCGTCAAGCTTGCCGAGATCTCGACGATCTGCCGCCTGGCCATGACGCTGTCCAAAAAGCTGGCGACGAAGGATGGCGCCGTCGGCGCGAGCGACAATCCGGCCTACCCCGTTCCCGATCCGATCGGCAACGCGAATCCAGATCCCTTCGTGGACAGGCTGTATCTTCGAAACCTTGTCACGCTGAAAGCGCTGGGGCGGCAGCAGGGAGCGTTCGTTCTTTTCGTTCCGCAGGTTCTGGACTACTCGCGTTTCAAGGGAACGTCCGGCAGCTGGTGGACGCCGCACGTGCAGAACGACGCGATGCCTCGCTTGCTCGACCGGTTCAATCTCTTCATGAACAGCGCATGCCCTGACGGCGAATCGGGCTGTGCCGTGCTGAGCGACGTCACCCGCCAGGCGTGGACGCCGGACGACTTCATCGACGAAGGGCACTTCTCGGCGAAAGGGAACCTTGCCTTTGCCCGGTTCCTTGCGCCGCACGTTCAGGAGATCGGCAGGCGCATCCCGAAGCCTGTCGGCCACGGGACCATCGTGGCCAGAGCGCGGAGGTAGAGTTGACGCGGGCCGGCCGCCGCGCCATTATCCGAAACGTGAGAGCGCTCTGGCCGGTGACGTTGCTGTTCGCGCTGGCCACGGGCCCCGCCATCGCGCGGGCCCAGTGGCTGAACTATCCCACCCCGGGGATTCCGCGCCTGGCCAGCGGCGCTCCCGACCTGAAGGCGCCGGCGCCGCGCACACCCGATGGCAAGCCGGATTTCTCCGGCATGTGGTTCGCCAACGTCCCCTCCAGGGACTATTGCAGGGAGAAGGACTGCATCCAGGAAGAGCGCATGGCGCGCGAGCAGATCAACCTGGGCATCACGCTGAAGGACGGCCTGCCCTACACCGAGTGGTCCAGGGAGCAGATGAAGATTCGCCGCGCCAACGGCGGCCGGGAAGATCCGCACAGCTACTGCATGCCGCCGAACTTTCCGCGCGCCTGGACGCTGCCGCAGCACAGCCGGATCGTGCAGACGCCGGGCATGCTGGTGGTGCTGCACGAATTCAACGCAGCCTATCGAGAGGTCTACCTGGACGGGCGGCCGCTGCCGTCCAATCCGAATCCAACCTGGAACGGCTACTCGACCGGGCACTGGGAAGGCGACACGCTCGTCATCGAGACCAACGGCATCCGTGACGACATGTGGCTCGATATCCAGGGCAGCCCCGTAACCGAGTCGGCCCGCGTGACCGAGCGGCTGAAGCGCCTCAGCCTGGGCCTCCTGCAGATCGAGATTGCCGTGAACGATCCGAAGGCCTACACCAGGCCCTGGTCGGTGACGATCGAAATGGCTCTGCAAGTGGACACGCAGATGCTCGAAGAGATCTGCATGGACAACGAACGCGACACCAGGCTCTATAAGAAATGAGCCTGAAACTGCTCTCTCGCCTCATGGCTCTGACAGGCGTCTGCCTGGCGCTCGTCCCCGCCGCCTGGGCCCATCATTCCCAATCGGAGTTCGACCTGCGCGCCAAGGTTGAAGTCGAGGGCACTGTCACCAAGGTCGACTGGAGAAGCCCACACGCGTGGATCTATGTGGATGTGACCAACGACAAGGGCGAAAAGGTGAACTGGGCCTTCGAGCTGCCGAGCCCCACCACCCTGATGCGCCGGGGATGGACGCGCGATTCGTTGAAAGCCGGCGACCGCGTCAAAGTCTCAGCCGCTCCGGCCCGCAACCATCCGGCCATCGCGATTGCCAACGCCATCAGGGACGGCAGCGGCAAGCCCTTCTTTACCGGCACCACCCAGATCCACGAACCCTGACTACTTACTCTTGCAGTCCGGAGGATTCGCGGGCGGGCGCCGCGCAAAGCTGTAACTGTCGCCCACGCGGCGAATTTCGATCAGGTCGAGAGTTCTCGGGTTCGGGTCTTTGATTTCCGGGAAATGCGCGCGGATCTCGTCCCCGCTTCGTATCGAATGGCCCGTGACCACGACGCGCGCTCCCGGCACCAGCGCTTCCCGCGCGGGCCCGATGAGGCCGCTCGTCGTCAGCCCGCGCAGCCCGCTCCACTCGACGGTATACGCCGTGCCATCGTCCACCCTGACGACGATCTGGGTGTGCGGGTCCTTGAACTGGATGGTGTCGATTCGTCCCTCGACCGTGGCGGGCTTGCACGCGTCGTAGAAGATCGGATGGCTGTGATGCGCGAACGCCGAGGACACGGCCGCGCTCATACAGATAGCCGTCGCCGCGACGAACACCATGTTCTGCTTCATGCCGGCGTCCTCCAACTCACCAATAGACACCTACAGTATGAGGGGCGTATTACCGGTTTGTGACGGTCAACCGGCTTTCCCCGCCGCAGCCTCGGCGAAGGCGGGTCAACCGCGGCCTTTTCCGCGGTACAATCCCGGCGCGCTGTTCCGGTGGTAAATCCCCGGGAATTCCGCGAGAGGTGGTCTCATGAGCAGAGTGGGTGGAGTGATTTCGCTGACGGGAGTCGCCGCGGCAATCGCGCTTGCGACCTTGGCCGGACAGTCGCAGCAGGCCGGCGCCGGCCGGACGACGGCAAAGCCGTACACCACGTGGCAGTCGTATGCGGGCGGCCCGCATTCCTCCCAGTACTCCGCCCTCGATCAGATCAACAAGAAGAACGTCGCAAAGCTCCAGGTGGCCTGGAGCTATCCGATCACCGGCAACAGCATTTTCAATCCGGTCGTCATCGACGGGATCATGTACGCGTCGGTCGGGGGTGGAGTGCTCGCCGCACTCGACGCCGCCACCGGCAAGGAAATCTGGCGCAAGGAAGGCGCGGCGCCCTCGGGCGCGCGCGGGATGAACTACTGGGAGAGCCCCGATCGATCCGATCGCCGCTTCGTCTTCCTGCAGCGCGGCGACGTCGTCGCCATCAACGCGCAGACCGGTGAGCCGATCACCTCGTTCGGCAACAACGGCCGTGTCGACATACGCGAGGCGATGGAGCGGAAGCCGGCCGGTCCCGTCGGGACCAGCAACCCGGGCCGGATCTTCGAGAACCTCTTCATCATTCCGCTGCCCGGCGGACCGAGCTACGGCGGCCCGCCGTCCGACGTCCACGCCTACGACGTGCGGACGGGCAAGCTCGCCTGGATCTTCCACGTCATTCCGCACGAAGGAGAGTTCGGCGCCGACACGTGGCCGGAAGGCCATTGGCGGCGCGGCGGCGGCGGGCACAACTGGAGCGAGTTCACGGTTGACGAAGAGAACGGCATCGCCTTCGTCGGGTTTGGCAGCCCGCGCTACGACTTCTACGGCGGCGACCGCAAGGGCAACAACCTGTTCGCCAACTCGCTCGTCGCGATCGACGCCCGCACCGGCAAGCGGCTCTGGCACCAGCAGCTCATTCACCACGACCTCTGGGACTGGGACATCCCGCAGTCGGCCAAGCTGCTGACGATCCGCCAGAACGGCAAGCCGCGTCAGATCGTCGCGCAGGCCACCAAGCAGGGCTTCCTCTACGTCTTCGATCGGAGGACCGGCCAGCCGATCTGGCCGATCGAGGAGCGGAAGGTTCCTCAGACCGACGTGCCGGGCGAGTGGTCGTCGCCGACGCAGCCGTTCCCGACCAAGCCGGCGCCGTTTGCGAAGCAGTCGTTCACCGAAAAGGACATCAACCCGTACCTGCCGAAGGAAGCACAGGACGAACTGCGCGCGCGCATGCGGACGTACCGCAACGAAGGACTGTTCACGCCGCCGAGCTTCGAAGGCTCGGTGCAGATGCCGGGTCACAACGGCGGCGCCAACTTCGGCACGAGCGCCGTCGATCCCGACCGCGGCGAGTTCTACGTCGTCCACAAGTCCCTGGCGACGATGATCCGGATCGCGCTGCCAGCCCCTCCCCGCGGAGCGGGACCGGGCGGCGGTGGCGGCCGCGGTGGCGGCGGACGCGGCGGCGGCAACACGATCATCACGCCCGAACAGAAGGCGGAGCTGATGGCGAAGGCGAAAGAGCTCGTCGATGCGGCCGCGGCCAAAGGCGAGCGGGTCGAGTTCACATCGCCAGTGGGCTTCATGACCGTCAACTTCCCCGGCGGATCGATGAGCGCGGTGGGGCCGCCGTGGTCGGAAATCGTGAAGTACGACCTCAACACCGGGGACATCGTGTGGCGGGTTCCCGCGGGCGTGCAGCAGGCGCCGCCCGAGTACAACATCCCCAACAACACCGGCGTGCAATACCCGCGGAACGCGCCGCTCGTGACCGCGGGCGGCCTGCTCTTCCTGGCCGTCGGTCCCGAGCGAAAGGTGCACGCCTATGACCGCGACAACGGCAAGGAACTCTGGTCCCACAGCCTTCCCAACGGTGCCGAGGGGATGCCGGCCACCTATCAGGTGAACGGGCGGCAGTTCCTCGTGTTGCCTGTGGCACAGGCGAACGGCACGTTCCCCATGACGTTCAATAACCCAGCCGACAGTGCGCGCGCCGCAGGGCCGGCCCCAGGACCAGCGCCCGGTGGACCGCCGGAGGCGGCCGCACAGGGCGGCCAGGCCGGAGCGGCGGCCGGAAGAGGCGGCCGTGGCGGCGGCGGGCCAACGCTGCCGGGCGCGTACATCGCGTTCGCCTTACCGCAATGAAACACATGAGATTCTGGCTGCCGGCGCTGATCGCGGCTGCCG
>DASTDQ010000610.1:0-4248 GCA_035710305.1 Vicinamibacterales bacterium
GTCGAGTCCGAGGAGCGCGGCGAGCGTCAGCCGCGACAGATCCCGATCGTGCTCGACCGCCTGGCGCACGGCCTCGACTCGCGCCGCATCGCTTCTGGCGGCGCGCGCCTCGAGCTCGCTGATGTCGCCCGCGCGCAGACGCGCCTCAGTGATGCCGATCAGACGGCGGACGAGGTCCGCGATCTCGGATGTCAGCTGCAGCCGCCGATCGGCGATGACCGCGTCGCCATGGGCGGTGCGCGTCTCGGCCACCAGCGTCAGCGCATTCCACACCAGGCGCTCGCCCACAGCCTGCGCGTTCAGCGACGCGGCGGCGACGCGCGCGGGGCGCTGCCAGATCAGCTCGAAGGGGAACTGCACCGTCCATTCGAGCTGTTTGGGGCCAAGAGGAAACAGCAACGACAACACGGGATTCCGGAGCAGCCCGGCTTCCACGAGATCCGCGCGGGCGACTCCGAGGTCCGCGAGCGTCGCCTGGAACGACGGGCTGTTCCAGAGCGCGATCGCCACCGCCTCATCCGACGTCAGCCCGTCGTCGAGCGTCACGTCGGGCGGCATCGACGGCGCAGTGCTCTCGACCCGGATCCCGCTGCTCGTGCGCTCGCGGATCGCCGAGTCGATCGCCGCCCGGTCGGGCGCCTGGCCGCTCGTGGCGCACGCGCAGGCCCCCGTGACGATCGCCGCGACCGCCCATAGTGGAAGAGGGGCCCCGCGGGGCGGGAGTGAACGTCGCTTCACTACCGGGAAGGATAGGCCATTTCGCGGGACTACTGAACGATCGTGTAGACGCGCTCGTCGAGCGGGCTGCCGGTCAACGGCTGCAGCTCGTCGCGATACTGTCTCGTATGCGCCGCGGCCACGTGCGCGGCGAGCGCCTGCTGATCGCGCCACGCCTCGACCACGGTGAAGTGATTGGCGCGCATCGTGTGCTGCACGATGTCGAACCGCAGATTGCCCGGCTCCTTCCGGCTTGCGTCGGCCAGGCGTCGAAGGATGACAGGCACCTGTGGATTCGGCGTGACGTCCACGTGCGCGATCACGTACACAGCCTGCCGGCCCGCTGCGCCCGCCCCGGGAGCCGTCGTCAGCGTCTTGTACGGCCGCTGGTCGTAGCCGCTGACGCGGATCGGCTGGAGCGCCGCGTCGAGCTGCTCGCGCGGCGCCGGGCTCTTCGAGTCGAAGGCCTTCTGGTCGCGCCACGCCTCGACGATCGCGAAGTGGCCCGGGCGGCCGGCCTGTTCGAAGAACTCAGCGCGAAGGAAGCCGTCGAGCGCGCGGCTCTCGTCGCGATACCGCGTCAGCGCGGCAATCGCTGTCTTGGTCGAGGATGCCGTCGTCTCGACGTAGGAGACCGCGTAGAAGGTCGGGTCGGCTGGCGCGTCGGCCCCGGCCTGGAGGCCGGGGACCGACGGCACCAGCAGGGTGCCCAGGAAGAGGAAGAGCCAGTTCAGCACGCGATGCCCGCGAGGGCAGACGACGAGGCGCCGCCTTCGCGCTGGGCGCTTCGGCGCCCAAGGGCTACTTCTTCGTGGCCGTCCACTTGCCGCCGCCGCTCACGTCGCCGCTCATCGTGTTGCCGTTCACGCGGCCCGTGTACTTGGCGTTGCCTGCGGTGAAGGTGATCTCCTCGCCCCGGAGGCGGCCGGTAATCGGCGTCGAGCCCAGCGTGCCCGAGAGCATCTGGAACTTCTGCGTCAGCGTGAGCGTGCCCTGCGGCGTCTGCCACGTGCCCTCGGCCTTGGCGGGCACGATCCACAGCAGCGCCGTGCACCAGCTCGTGCAGTCGTCCGTGATCGTGGACGTCTCGTCGGCCTCCCAGTCGTCCATCGTGAACGTGTTGGACACGATGCGCGTCCCCGGCCTCATCTCGAGGATCTTCGGGCGCAGCCGAAGGTTGATCGTGGGCAGCAGGAACATGGTGACCACCTGCGCCTTCGAGAAGTCGGTCTCGAAGAGATCCGCCTTGACGAAGGTCGCCTTGTCGGAGACGCCCTGCGCGGCGGCGTTGCGCTTCGACAGTTCGACCATGTCGGGGTTGTACTCGACACCCTGTGCGCGCGCGCCGCGCTTGGCCGCCGTGATCACCGTACGGCCGTCGCCGGAGCCGAGGTCCATGAGAAAGTCCTGCGGCGTGACCTTCGCCATGTCGAGCATGCGATTGACAGTGGCCTGCGGCGTCGGCACCCAGACGACGTCCTTGCCGGCCTGGCCGACGGTTGGTTCAAACGGCTTGGCCCCGGTCTGCGTGGCCTGCGCGTAAGCGGCGGCGCCGACCAGGAGTACGACGACTGCCGGGACCAGAAGACGAAACACATTGCGTGCGGACATGGCGCTCTCCAGGAGAAGGATGACTGTAATTTGCGCCCAATAGCGTATACCGACCGGGCGCATTCCTGCGCATGAGCCTCGGCCCGCCCCAGACTGGCCAGAACCCGCCGGCCGGCCGATAACCCCTAAAGCGCCGTTTTAGGAGGAGATCCAGCATGCCGGCCAACGAGGTGGTCGATTACTACGAAATCCTGCAGATCAGCCCGAATGCAGAGCCTGAGACCATTCACCGCGTGTTCCGGCTGCTGGCGCAGCGCTACCATCCCGACAACGCAGAAACGGGCAACGAGGCGCACTTCCGCAAGCTGAGCGAGGCCTATCAGGTTCTCAGCGATCCGGAGAAACGGGCCCGCTACGACGTCGCGCACACGAGCCAGCGGCAGGAGCGATGGCGCCTGGTGTCGAGCGGCGCCCAGGCGGACAACAACTTCGAGGCCGAGCAGACCGTGCGGCTCACCGTCCTCGAAGTCTTGTACACGCGCCGGCGCCTCGAGCTCGACAGCCCCGGGCTCTCGCCGCTCGATCTCGAGACGCTGATCGGGCGCGCACGCGAGCACCTGGAGTTCACCATCTGGTACCTGGTTCAGAAGAAGTTCATCACGAGGTCCGACGGTTCTCTGCTGCAGATTACGGCGGAGGGCGTGGAGTACCTCGAGCAGAACTACAGGACGAACCCGCAGCGCCGCCTCGGTCCGGGGGTGGCGCCGAAAGACGCGCGCCCGATCGCGTCCTGACAACTCCCAATCTCCAACTCCCGACTCCCAAAGATTCGCGCCGGGTCTGCGTTGGGAATTGGGAATTGGGAGTTGACGCTCTTCAGCCTACTGCTGTTCGACGCGGTAGCCTTTGCCTCGCATCATCGTGAGCAGCCCATCGGGGCCCACCAGGTGCGCCGCGCCGACGACGACCAGGCACGGCCGCGGTTTGCCGAAGCAGGCGTCGATCAGCGGCATCCAGTTCCGGTTGCGCTCCACGATGAGCGACTGGTACGCCGCGGGGTACGGCTTGAACGAACTGAGGAGCATCTTCTCCATCGTGGCCGCATCCCCGCCCCGCCAGGCGGACATGAGCGTCTTCCATTCGTTGCGCTGGAGCTCGAGATCCTCGATCGCGCTTCGAAGCAGCTGCTCCTGAAGCGCGTCCGGCATCCGGTCCAGGCGGTCGATCTGTGATTCGGCCGTTTCGAGACCCACGATTGCCTTGCCGGTATTCTTGGCGCGGGTGAAGAAATGCCTGTCGAGGCCGAGGTTGGGATCGAGTCCGGCCTTCTGTACTTCGAGGGCAGCCACGGTCAACATCACCATCCACGGCTTCATCGCCTGGATCATCTCGGCCGGCAGGCCGGACTGCTTCAGGTGCCCGGCGACCAGCGCGGCCGTCTCCTTTGAGACGCTGCCGTCGAACCGCCGCCCGTCGAGGTACATCCCCTTGGCGAGCAGCACAGGCGCCAGCGTGGGCGAGCCGGCTTCCGCCAGGTCGATCTCCTCGACCAGCGTCCCCGACTCGTTGAACGCGCGTTCGAACGCGGCGCTGAGCGGGTACGCGTCGGCGTTGAGCGCATGAACGGAGCCGGCCAGATAGACGACATTCGAGCCGGCCTGGATCTTCCAGAGAAAACTCTTGCCAGACGGGGCCGTCGCCTGCGCGGCGAGGCTGGCCGATGCGGCCACGACGATCGCGACAGCAACGAACCGCGCTCGGCTGCGAAGAAGGGTCATCATGGAGAGAACCGAGAAGCGTGAACGACAGTAAATCGACTACCGTCAGGGTACCACTGCAATGGGCGCCTGCCAGAACGCGGCTCTGCGTCCCGTGGGCTCGAGCACCGTGACCTGGCAGTCGTATCGGCCGGGAGCGAGTCCCTCGAGCGGAATGCTGAGCCGGATCGGCACCGCCTTCGATTTCGGGTCGAGGCCGTCG